>DATNEW010000013.1 GCA_035606695.1 Gemmatimonadaceae bacterium | reverse complement strand
CGTATGGGCGTATGGGCGTATGGGCGTATGGGCGTATGGGCGTATGGGCGTATGGGCGTATGGGCGTATGGGCGTATGGCGAGCGCAAGAGCTCGACCTCCCGACGCCCCGACGCCCCGACGCCCCCCGAGGCCATACTCCCGTCCGCCAAGTCCCCCTTGCGTAATTGACCACAAGGCACGCAGAATGCCGCATAGGAGCGCGATCGTTACAAGAGCGTTCCCGATGGTCCCATCACGCCATACGCAGGAGGTGGCCCATGAATCAGTCCGAAGAAGCTGCGCTCGAGAATTACCCACACGGGCGCGGTTACGGACACGATTACATGCGCGGCGGAGAAGTGCTCGGCGGCTACGGCTATGCCGAGCGGGACGAATACTCCAAGGCCCGCGGAGAGCTGCACGAGGCATCGAGCCCGGCAGACGACGCGATCGGTCAGTCCCGGCAGGACACGCGAACGTAGCGAGCGTTGATCGCGGGTGAGGCCGCGACAAGAGCTCGCAATTTTTTTCTCGCAGCGCGCGGAAGGGACCACCGCGCGCTGTTGTATTTGTGGTGTGTCGCGGCGGGACGAAAGTGGCGCGCCGGAACCCATGACCACGGACAAACGGCGGACAACGGCGGAAAGGCACGGAGACGGCGTGAACTGCAGTCAACTACAGTTCAATGATTTTTTCTTAAACCCCCTCAGGACGCTTTGATTCGCACAGCATCCTGAGGCTCTTCGAAAAAGCATTCGACTTGGAACGCCGTTGTGGCACTGTTTGAACGCCGTCTCCGTGCCGGTCCGCCGTTGTCCGACGTCCGTCCGTGGTAGCGATTTCCAAACGTTCCGGATAGAGTGGCGTCCGACGCGCGAGAGCCTCAGGCCGAGAGAGCCGCCGCCACCCCGGACGCATCGATTCCCTTCGCCCGGCACGCATTCACGAACTGTGATTTGTCCGCCGCGCTGATGTACGCGTCCGCCAACTCCACCTGCCTCGTCTCGACCAGCTCGATCAACGCATCGTTGAGCGTGTTCATTCCGAGCCGCTTCGAGGTCTGGATGATCGAGCCGATCTGAAAGGTCTTCCGCTCGCGAATGAGATTCGCGACGGGCGCCGTATTGAACAACACCTCGCGCGCCGCCACGCGGCCGCCGCCGATCTTCTTGCACAGGGTCTGGGAAATCACGCCGCGGAGCGAGTCGGCGAGCATCACGCGAATCTGCTCCTGCTGATCCGCCGGAAACTGATCGATGATGCGATCGATCGTCGTCGCCGCCGTCGTCGTATGCAGCGTCGCGAAGACGAGATGGCCCGTCTCGGCCGTCTCCAGCGCGATCGACACCGTCTCAAGATCGCGCATCTCTCCGATCAGCACCACGTCGGGATCCTCGCGCAACGCGGCGCGCAGCGCCGTCTTGAACGAGCGCGTGTGCATGCCGACCTGGCGCTGCGACACGATGCAGCGCTGGCTCGGATGCACGAACTCGATCGGATCCTCGATCGTCACGATGTGATCGCTCCGCGTCCGATTCACCAGATCGAGCATCGCGCACAGCGTCGTCGACTTGCCGGAACCCGTCGGACCGGTGACGAGCACCAGTCCGCGCGTGAGCGCGCACAACCGCTGCACCTCGACCGGAAGCCCGAGCGCCTCGACCGTCACTACGGCCGGCGGAATGCGGCGATATACCGCCGCCGTGCCCGCGCGCTCCCTGAACGCGTTCGCGCGGAAGCGCGCGCAATCAGCAATCTCATATGCGAAGTCCGTATCGCACGTCTCCGTGAACTCGGCGCGATTGACCGCGGGCATGGTCGCGTCGACGAGGGCGGCCACTTCGTCCGCGCGCAGCGCCGGCCAATCCGTGAGGCGTTCGATCTCGCCATGGCAGCGCAGCATCGGCACGTCGCCCGCGCGCAAATGGAGATCGGACGCGCCGCGCGACACCGTCAAGCGAAGCAGCTGGTCGATGCGCGACCGCGCCGGCGAATCCATCGCGACATCGAGCTTGCCGCCAATCGACGCAGCGCGTATGCTCGGCTCGGCCTCGAGGTCGTCGCCGACGAGCGCCAGCGGGGGCACCTCGGCCGCGCCGATGCGCACGTGCCAGCGTCCATCGCTCACCTCGGCGCGCGTCGCGAAGACGCCCTCGCTCGACACGTACGTGAACTGCGCCGGTGCCCCGCGATCCAGGTGCAGCGCCCATTCCGGCGGCGCCACCTCACGAAGCAGCGAGACGATCTGCGGACCGGTAAGCGGGGTGCGCGTGACCGGCCGCGCGTCGCCGGTTCCCGTCGCTTCGTATCGCGCCGGGTTGCCCTCGTCGAGCGTCAGGACGCCCGCTTTGTTGCCCGCCATGACGGCGAGAAGACGATCGAGTTGGGCCATGAAATTGATGCGCCTGATGCACGTGCTGCGCGATCCATCGTCGCCGGCCGAGCGTCATCGGTGTCGGACCTGCGCGATCTGCCGCCGGTTGACCAGACATACGCCGTTCGGCATTCGCAGACGAAGAAATCGCTCGTGGTCGCCGCCGCCGTTCAGAAAGTCGAGCAGGCGTGGACGATCGGCGCGCGTCTCGAGACGGATCGTGCCGCCGACCACGCTGCCGTCCGTGCAGTGAATCTCCACGGACGCCAGCGCCACACCGTCCATTTCAGTATCGGCCGCCCGTTCCTCGTACTGAACCCGGATGATCTGATCCTTGGCGACGAGCGAGAGATTTCGGCCGTCCATGTCGACGGGCAGAAACGCGTCCGACTCGTTGAGCAGATCGAGCGGCTCCTGCGGCCCGGAGTGGTAGCGGGCGGTGGGTTGCAGGAAAATGTCCCCGTGAAGCCGCTCGCCGCCCGCCATCACCAGCGACACGCGGCGGCGAACCTTCTCGATCCGGTACTCGCTCGGCCCACTGGTCATCGGCGAAGCGTCACGGGCGTTACGGGTGAAGGTGGAGTTGCTCTCGCTCGAATTGCTCGTCGGCTTCGAGCTGAATCGTCACGTGATGAATGCCCAGCTCCTGCAACACTTCGTGCGCGCGCTCGAGCACGCGCTGATGGCAGGTGCAGTCGCGCACGATCGCATGCGCGCTGAGCGCGATCATCCCGGACGTCACGGTCCACACATGGAGATCGTGAACGGATTCGACGTCCTCGATCGTTTCGAGCTTCTGCCGCACCATGTCGAGCGCGATGTGCGCCGGCGCCGCCTCGAGCAGCACGTTGACCGACTCGCGCACCAGACGCCACGCACCGGCGATGATCAGCACGGTCGTGACGAGCGAGGCGATCGGGTCGGCGCCGGTCCATCCGGTCATGCGAATGACGAGCGCCGCGACGACGGTGCCGCCTGACGCGAGCATGTCGCCGAGCACGTGCAGATACGCGCCGCGAACGTTGAGACTTCCCTCGCGCACCCCGTGAAGCATCCACACGGCGCCGCCATTGATCACGAAGCCAAGCAGCGCGACGCCGAGCATGAGGCCACCAGCGACAGACTCGGGATGCTTGAAGCGCACGATCGCCTCGACGACGATCCACGCCGAGATGAGGAGCAGCGTCGCGCCGTTGATCAGCGCGGCGAGGATTTCCCAGCGCAGATACCCGAACGTCTTCTCCGCCGATCCCGGTTGCCGCGCAAGCCACGCGACGAACAGGGATAGACCGAGCGCGCCCGCATCGGTGAGTACGTGACCGGCGTCGGCGAGCAGTGCCAGCGAGTTGGCAAGCCAGCCGCCGGCCCCCTCCGCGATGAGGATGATGACGGTGAGCACCAGCGACCAGGCGAGCGCTCGCGTCGACGCGGCGTGATGGTGCGCGTGATCGTGGCCATGCGAGTGACCGTGGCCATGATCGTGCGCGTGGTCGTGTCCCGAGCCATGCAGATGCAAATGCGGCATATCACTCCATCAGGAACGGACTCGTCGAATGATCGGCGTGTCGAAGGATCGACGGCTGCGGTCGATCCGCGTAAGTTTTCTTAGTGCTACCTCGTCTGATCGCCATTGCCGTTCTGCTGGTGCTGAACGGATTCTTCGTCGCCGCCGAGTTCGCGTTGGTTCGCTCGCGCCGGACGCGCCTCGAATCCATGGCCCGCACGGGCGACTGGAAGGCTCGGCTGGCGTTGCGTGCTGCGTCAAATCTCGCTCGGGTGTACTCCGCGAGCCAGCTTGGCGTCACGCTGGCGAGCCTCGCGCTCGGCGCCTTGGCCGAGAGCGCTCTGGGCGACTGGTTTGGAGCGCGGCTCGGCAACCTCCCGTGGATCATCGACGTGTCGGTGCGCGTGGGCGTCGGGGCGGCGATCGCGCTGGCGGTGGTGACGTTCTTTCACGTCGTATTCGGCGAGCTCGTGCCGCGCGGGATTGCGCTGTCGCATCCCGAGAACGTCGCGCGCTGGACGACGCCACCGCTGCTGGCGTTCGGATGGCTGACCAAGCCGCTCACGTCGGTGCTCACCCGAACGTCGGACGTGGTGCTGCGCCTGATCGGACAAAAGGCCGTGAACCCCGAAGAGAACGTGCACTCGCCCGAAGAGCTGCGCATGCTCGTCGAGCAGAGCCAGGAGGTAGGCGTTCTACAGCCTCAGGACGCGCACCTGCTCGAGGGGGTATTCGAGTTCTCTGAAAAGAATGCGCGCGAGGTCATGACGCCGCGCACGGAGATCGACGCGCTCGACGTCACGGCGACGCTCGACGAGACGCTGGCGCTCGTCGAGGAGAGCGGGCGCTCGCGCTACCCGGTGTACGAGGAAACGATCGACAACATCGTGGGCGTCATCCTCGCCAAGGATCTGATTCCCATCCTGCACACGCGGCCCGCGGACTACTCGCTGCGCGATCTCATGCGGCCCGTGCACGTGGTGCCGGGCCAGCGCGAGGTCGAGGACGTGCTCGCCGACTTCAAGCGCCTCAAGGTGCACATGGCGATCGTGCTCGACGAGTACGGCGGCACCGCGGGACTCGTGACGATGGAGGATCTCCTCGAGGAGATCGTCGGCGAGATTTTCGACGAGTACGACGAGCCGCTCGAGCATCCCGAGCGCGAGGGAGCGGATCTCGTGATCGTGCCGGGCGCGACGAACATCGACGAGCTCAACGAGCGGTTCGGGCTCGACGTGCCGACGGACGACTATACCACGATCGGCGGGTATATCTTCGGCGCGCTGGGCCGGCTGCCGATTGTCGGGGATCGAATCACCGCCGGGGGAGCGATCTTCACGGTGCGGCAAATGGAAGGTCGCCGCATCGAGACGCTCGCCGTCGATCTGCACTCGGCGGGCGATCGTCGGGCCAAGGAGCGCGCGGCGTCGAGCTAGTGTCGTCGCACGTTCGGTCGCCTTTGAGAGCGTACCGCGGCCGCGCGGCCCGGACGCTGCGCGAACAGCGCGCGAATTGCTCCGCGCGTCATCCCGAGCCGCAAGCGAGGGATCTGGCATCCCGGTCGAGCGGCCGGCCAATCCGCACGGACGGCAGATTCCTCGCTGCGGTCGGAATGACAACGCGAGCGAAGGGCCGGGGATGTCTGGAGGCGAGGCGTGGCAATAGTGCCCGGCTGTATCGGCACTATTGCGCTCGCTCGCCGGAAGACATCCCCGGCCCTGAGCGTCCGCTGCGCCCGGAGCGCGGACGGACGGGCGCAACACACCTATTTCGTTACGGCCCCTCGCGGCAACAACACATCGAGATCGGCAAGCTGCCACGCGTTCACGGCCATGATCGTCGCCGCCTGCGCCACATCCCCTGGCACCGTATTGTCGTAATCGTCGATCTGCGAGTGGTGCGTCCAGTTGTACCCGCGCGTCAGCTGATCGTAGTTGAACGCCGGCACACCATACGGCAGAAACGACAAATGATCGGTGCCGGTCTTGTTCCCCGACGACACCACCAGATTCGATCCGCCGAGCGTCGCCACCGGGGCGAGCATTGTCTTCCACATCGTGCGTAGATCTTCGCGGCCTTGCAGCGACATTCCCGTAATGCGTCCGGTGCCATTATCGAGCACCAGCACCGCCTGAACCTTGTTCAACTCCTTCGTATGCTCCGCGACGTACGCCTGCGATCCAAACAGCCCTTCCTCTTCGCCGGAGAAGAGCACGAATCGGATCGTCCGCTTGGGCTTCACGCCGCTCGCCTCGAGAATGCGCATCGCCTCGAGCACCGCAATGGCACCCGCGCCATTGTCCGTGCCGCCGGTCGCGAGATCCCACGAGTCGAGATGCGCGCCCAGGATGACGACTTCATCCGGATGTTCGCTCCCGCGAATCTCGGCGACCGTGTTGTACGCCTCCAGCGGATCGCGCGTGAACGAATTCTTGATGTCGGCCTCGATGCGTACGGGCACACCGCGCCGCGACAGCCGAATGAATTGATCGTAGTTCTCCTGCGCGATCACGATCTGCGGCAGCGAGGAGATCGCCGACGGCGAGCCGCTCATCGTGAGCAGACCAAACTGCTTGCCGCCGTCGCGAATGAGTCCGGCGGGATGCTCGTACGCCGCGAGTGCCGTGCGGATCGCGAAGAAATGCGTTTCGTCCGGGTTGCGCGCGAACACGCTCCGGCGAAGGCTGTCGAGATGTGCGGAGTCCGCGTGCGTCACCGGCGGCGCCGCGGGATTCTCGTTCGCGTACGGCAAGCCCATCATCACCCACTTGCCGGCCAGCTTTCCCTTGAACCGATCGTTGAACTCGGCCTCCGTGCGCGCGTCCATGAACACCACGTCGCCCGCGAGTGGGCCGTTCGTGCCCGGCGACCACGCCCACGACACGCCGATCATCTCGCGCCGCTGCGGCGCGAGCATGCGCAGCGTCATCGGGCCGCGCGTCCAACCGACGCCGAACTTCCACGCCTCGAGCGCCGTGCGATCCGCGCCATACTCGGCGAACTTCTGCTGTGTCCACTCGTTGGCGCGGCGCATCTCGGCACTGCCCGTCAACCGCGGACCGATGACGTCGAGCAGATATTCCAGGTCCGCATCGGCATGCGAGCGATGCATCCCCTCGTCGACGAGGCGCGCGACGACGTCGTCGTTCGTCGGTACGACGACTGCCTGCTGCGCCACCGGCGCTTGCGCGCTCGCCAGGGTTGTTGCGCCAAATGAGGCAAGCAGCGCGACCACCGCGACCGACCTTCGAATCATGCGACCGCTCCTTGAGTGCGTTCCCGCGTCCGGCGCACGATCTGCGCGCACAGGACGATCGATTCGATCATGCTGGACGCGTCGGCGACGCCCTTCCCCGCGATGTCGAGCGCCGTCCCGTGATCGGGCGAGGTGCGCGGAAACGGAAGGCCGAGCGTGACGTTCACCGCGCCGCCAAATGCGGCGACCTTGATGGCCGTCATGCCAACATCGTGATACGGCGCGATCACGGCGTCGAAGGCGCCGCGCATCGCGCGCACGAACACCGTGTCGGCTGGAAAGGGACCGGCGATTCCCGCGGCTTCGGCGGCGGGTCGTAGCACGTCCTCGTCTTCATTGCCGAATCGTCCGCCGTCGCCCGCGTGCGGATTGAGCGCACACAGCGCGATGCGCGGCTCGGGAATGCCGAACCACTCCTGCAATCCTTGGCGCGTCACCTTCGCGGCGATCGCAATCGCTTGTGGAGTGACAGAAGCGACGACGTCGCGCAGCGCGATGTGCGTCGTCGCCAATACGACGCGTAGCGGATTCACCGCGTCGCCGCGTGGCCGCGTGGCCGCAAGCATCATCGCCACGCGGCGGCCGGTGAGCGACGCGAGCATCTCGGTGTGACCGGGATATCGGTAGCCGCCGTTCAGCAGCGCGAGCTTGTCGATCGGCGCGGTGACGATGCCGTCGACCGATCCTTCGAGAGCCAGTGCAACCGCCCGTTCGATCGCGCGGCCCGCGAATCGTCCGGCATCCGCCGCGCCGCACGGTGGCGCGCATTCGCCCGTTGCTTCGTCGACGTCGATCCCCGCGCCGTGCGGGCCGACCAAGATGAGATCGGCGGCATCGCGCACCTCGCGCGACGCCGCCGCTCGTCCCACGATCTCCGGTCCAATCCCGCGCACGTCACCAAGTGTGACTGCCAGACGAGGCCGGCGATCGGAATCCGCCACGCCGACTACGGCCGCTTGGCGTCGTCCGCGTCGGCCTCATCGAGGCGGATCGCGACGTATGTCTGTTTGCGCAACGTGTCGACGTAACGGCGGACACCGCCTCGCAACGCGAGATCAGCGCGCACCGCCGCCTTCACCTCGTCGAGCGTGCGTTCACCGCCCTCGGTCACCGTGAGCAACTGCGCCACGACGAACTTCGGCACGTCCGGCCGCTGCGCCGGACCTGGAATCTGAAACGTGACGATGTCGTTCGGCTTGTGGAGCAGAAATGCTTTCTGATACTGCACCGGCAAGCTGTCGCGCGGATACGGATCGAGAATGCCCGTCTCCTCGTTGCCCGCGTAGTCGTGGTACTTCTTGGCGAGCGTATCGAACGGAACGCCGGACTTGAGCAGCGCGGCGACACTGTCCGCCAACTTGGCCGTGCGCGCGATATCCGACGAATCGATCTTCGGCACGATGAGAATCTGTCGCGCCTTTACCTCGCCCGTCTGCACGCGATCGACGCGCACGATGTGAAACCCATACGGCGTCTCGAATACCGGGCTCACCTGCCCGGGCTGCAGCGGCGCGCGGAACGGGCCGCCGAAGAGCCAGACGTCGAAGTCGGCGACCATCCGGCCGCGGCGGATCCACCCGAGATCGCCACCCGTCTCCTTCGACGCGAGGTCCATCGATTCGCGCTTCGCGATGCGGTCGAAATCGCCGCCGGCGCGAATCTGCACCAGCAGTGACTCCGCCTTCACGCGAGCCGCTTCCTTCGCCGCCGCGCTCGCCTGCGGCATGATTACGATCTGCTTGAAAGTCACCGCCGCTGGCTTCGGACCAAGGAACGGCTTCTCCTTCTCGAACTCGGCCGCGACTTCCGCGTCCGTCACGTTCACGGGAATGATCTTGCCGTCCTGCTGCAGCTTGCGCAGCACCTTCTCGTGCGTGTACCGGCGGCGCAGCTGGTCCATCAGATAGCGGCGGTATTCCTCGGGCGTGCCCATGCCGGCCTTCGCGAGCGCATTGCGGAACTCCGTCTCGTTCGTGAAACCGGCGCGCACGTTCTTGACCTGGTTGTCGACCGCCGGCGTGATGTCCGCGTCGGTGACTTCGACCTTCAGGTCCTTCGCCTTCTGAATGAGCAGCTCTTCTTCGACCATGTCGTTCAGCGCGTCGCGCTCGATGGTCAGGGTGTCCTCGCGCGTCTTCGGCGGCGGCACCTCGCCGCGCTGAATCTTGGCGAGATACGCCTCCTGAAGATCGAAGCGCGTGATGAGCTGGTCGCCGACCACGGCCACGATGCCCTCGAGCGGCACCGGCTTGGTCGGCGCGGCTGCCACGGGCTGCTGCGCCGACAGCGAGGCGCTCAGCGCGAGCAGTGACGTGGCGAGAAATTGTGTTCGCATACGATCGGAATACCCACCAAGAGGGACTGTTGGTCCCTAGAAACTGGTTACGGCTTCTTCGGACCAGTCGGCGCCGGCTGAGCCGGCTGGGCCGGCGGCGGCGCTCCGCCCGGCGGACCACCCATGCCCGGAATCGGAATCTGCGACTTCGGCTGATTCGCCGCTCGCGCCGAGTCGGCGCTCGCACGGACCCGTCCGGCGGCAACCACCGCGCGATCGATGCCCGCCTGATTGACCGACGCCTCGTACTTCGCGTCGAGCAGCTTTTTGAGCGGCGCCGGCGCGTTCAGCACCTGTGCCTGGCCCGCCATCATCCGATCGAGGTACGCATCGACGCGCGACGCGGCGAGACGCTCCTTCTCCGCCGTGCTCTTCGCGCTGTCGGCGAGCTGCTTCGGATCGACGCCGAGCTGCTGCCACACCGTCGTCACCATCTGATTGAACGACTGGTACATGTTCGCCTTCTCTTCCGGCGACACGTCGAAGTGCGCGCTGTCGGCGCGCTTCAGCATGACCTGCTGCACGGCGATCTGCTTCACGAACGGCTTGAGCACCGAGTCCGGCGCCGTGGGAATGCGCGTCATGATCTGCTGCTGCGGCGGAAACGTCTCCAACCAGCCGAGCATGTCGCCAACGGTCAGCGTGCCGCCTTTGTAGGTGGCCAGCGTGCCCTTGTCGGTGCGATGCTTGTTCGCGTCCTTCACCGCGTCCTTGAGCATGGCCGGCGCATTGCCGGCCACCGTGATCGCCGCGGTGGTTTCAGCCTGGGCGACGTACTTGTCCATCGCCGTGCGCTGCGCGGTCTGCGCGTACTGCGCCACGAAATCCTTCTGCGCTTCAGCCCACGGCAGACGCTGAATGATGTGGTAGCCGAAGCTCGTCTCGACCGGTTGCGAGATCTCGCCCGGCTTGAGCGCGGCGGTCGCGTCGGAGAACTGCTTGATCATCATCTGCTTCGGGAAGACGCCCAGGTTCCCCTTGTTCTGCGCCGCCGAGGGATCGCTGCTGTACTTCTTCACCAGGTCCTCGAAGTTCGCGTTCGTCACCTGCGCGCGAACCATGTCCGCCTTCTTCTTGAGTGAATCCTTCTCGGCCTGCGTCGCGGGGACGCCCGGATTCTTGAAGCCGATCAGGATGTGCCGCGCGGCGAGGAGATCGCCGGCCGCCTGGTTGTACGCCGCTTCATTCGCCGAGTCGACCTTGATGGTCTTCTGCACCGAGTCCATGAAGCGGTTGACCCGCTGCGCGTTCGTCAGCGGCGCGATGGCCGCATCGATCGCCTTTTTGTCGTTGAGCGAATCGCCATGCGCCGCGGCGTAGGCGAGCTGCTGATAGCTCGTCCAGATGTCCGTGATGATCGCGGCGTTGTCGCGCGTGACCGGGACCTGGATCTTCGCCTTGCCGAGCAGGTCGGCCAGCCGGGTCACCGACAGCTCCTGCGAGCCGGCGCGGGCGACGACGTCGACGTGCGCGGTGAGAGCTTCCTTGAGGCCCTGACACGCGGTCAGGACCGTTGCGCCGGCGGCGAAGCCGATCAATAAGCGAGAGCGCATGAAATGCTGGGGGCTTTTGTGTTAAGGGCTAGGTGACGAGGCCGCGAAGCGCGCGAACGAGACCGTCCAGCATCGGGGCGCCGCCAAGGCGGGTAAGCTTTAACGACAGCGGAACCGCTCGGCGGACCTCCGCTTGGAACTGCACATCGTGAAATGCCGCGGACAGGCCTTTCACCCTGGGCGCGGCAGAATCTCTAAAGGTAATACGAGCCTCGTCGCCACGCACCAGGATGCCCTCGATCCCCATCGCCCCGCCGATGACCCGCAGCTGAGCGAGCGCAAGCATGGCCTCGGCTGGTGCCGGCAGAGGGCCAAACCGATCGCGGAGCTCGAGCCGCAAGGCCTCGATGTCAGCGGGGTGTTCGAACCGTGCCAGCCGCTTGTAGACGTCGATCTTCGCGTCCTGCGAGACGACGTAGTCATCCGGCAGGTAGTTCGGCGTATCGATCGTGACGTCCGAGGGCACGAGCTTGGGCGCGGCGTCACCGCTCATCAGGCGACGCACGGTCTCCTCGAGCATGCGGAGATACATGTCGAAGCCCACCGCATGCACGAATCCCGACTGTTCGGCGCCCAGCAAATTGCCGGCGCCGCGCATCTCGAGATCCTTGAGCGCAATGCGATACCCCGCGCCCAGCTCCGTGTGGTGCTCGAGCACCTGCAAGCGGCGCTCGGCGTCGGGATCGACGGAGTCCGGCACGAGCAGATAGCAATACGCCCGGCGATGCGACCGTCCGACGCGCCCGCGCAACTGATAGAGCTGCGCGAGCCCGAAGGTGTCGGCGCGATTGACGAACATCGTGTTGGCGTTCGACACGTCGAGGCCCGACTCGACGATCATCGTCGACACGAGCACGTCGATGTCGCCGCGCATGAAGGAGTGCATGCAGTCCTCGAGCTCCTTCTCCTTCATTTGCCCGTGCGCCACCGCGATGCGCGCGCGCGGGACGATGCGCTTGATGTGGTCAGCGATGGCCTGGATCGTTTCGATGCGGTTGTGGACGAAGAACACCTGGCCGCCACGATCCAATTCGCGTGATACGCCCTCGTCGATGAGACCATCGTCCCAGGGCTCGACGTAGGTCAGCACCGGCGAGCGATCGCGCGGCGGCGTCTGCATCAACGTCATGTCGCGGAGCCCGGCGAGCGACAGGTGCAGCGTGCGCGGAATGGGCGTCGCGGTGAGCGTCAGCACGTCGGTCTGGAGCTTGAGCTGCTTCAGCCGCTCCTTGTGCTTCACGCCGAACCGGTGCTCCTCGTCGATCACGATCAGTCCGAGCTCCTTGAACTGCACGTCGGGACTTAGTAACCGATGGGTACCAATTACGATGTCGATCTTCTTTTCCGCAATCTCGACGAGTATTTGAGATTGCTCTTTCGCGCTTTGAAAACGCGACAGCGCGGCGGTTCGAATCGGAAAATCGGCGAGCCGCTCGCTGAACGTGCGCTGGTGCTGATCGGCCAGGATCGTCGTCGGCACGAGCACCGCCACCTGCTTGCCCGACTGCACGGCCTTGAACGCCGCGCGGACGGCAATCTCCGTCTTGCCGTATCCGACGTCGCCCACGAGCAAGCGGTCCATCGGCCGCGTGCTCTCCATGTCCGCCTTCACCTGCGTCGTGGCGGTGCGCTGGTCGGGCGTATCCTCGAAGAGAAATGCCGACTCGAGCTGCCGCTGCCACGGCGTGTCCGGCACGTGCGGCGGACGCGTCGAAATCTTTCGCCGCGCGTAGAGGTCGAGCAGCTCGACGGTCATCTCCTGAATCGCCGCGCGCGCCTTGTCGCGCTGCGCCGCCCACCGCTTTCCGCCCAGATGATGGAGTCGCGGCGGCGGCGAATCCTCCGAGACGTCGTCGGCCGAGCGGTAGCGCTCGAGCTGATCGATGCGGTAGAGCGGCACGTTGAGGCGATCCCCGCCCTCGTACTCCACGACCGCGACTTCGATCGTGCTCTGCCCCACGAAGATGGTCTCGATCCCGCGATAGATGCCGACGCCATGCTCGAGATGCACCACGAAGTCGCCGTTCTTGAGCGTCATCGTGTCGAGCGCCGCGCTGCCGCTGATGTACCGCCGCGCGCGACGAATGCGCCGCTCGCGCCGGAAGATCTCGTGGTCGGTGAGAATGCGCAGACCGTTGAATCCACCGGCCGGCGGCACGATGAAGCCGCCATCGAGCACGCCGATCGACAGCGCGGCGGGCGACGGTCCGATGAACTCGTCGCTCAACAGCTCATCGAGTCGTTCGCATTGGCCTTCGTTGTCGCACAGAATCACGGTCGGCGTGCCGTCGCGCACCAATCGCTTGAGCTGCTTGATGTCGCGATCGACCGCCTCGGGCGAGCGAAGCGGCAGCGTGACTTCGGCGGCACCGTCAGCTTCGACCGCCGTGAGCGTTCCGAGCCGGCTCAACGCGGCGAGCGTCGTCTCCGGCGTCTCGAAGAGCTCCTCGCGCCGGATGATGTCTTCGCCGCGCTTCCGCGCCAGCTCGATGTGGTGCGCCGCGTCCTGCCACGTGCGCCGCAGTTCCGGCTCGATGTGCTCGCCCCGCGGCACGATCAGCAGCGTGTCCGGCGGAAAGAGCGTCGCGATCGACGCGCGATCGTACTCGCCGCCCGCGTCTTCGCGCACGTGGCCGTCCACGGGAAGAACGAGCGCGTAGTCCACGGCACGGCTCGAGCGCTGGGATACCAGATCGAAGTGCCGCAGGTCGACAATCTCGTCGCCCCAGAATTCGGCACGTACTGGTTCTGTCATACCAAAACTATAAACGTCGAAGATGCCGCCCCGAATGCTGAACTGCGCGACGTCTTCGACGAGCGTCACACGCTCGAAACCGATCGCCTCGAGATGGTCGGCGAGCTCGCGCAGCCGGTACGACGCCCCTTTGCGGAGCTCGACGCGCAGATCCTTGAGCGCGCGCGGCATACGCGTCTTCTCGAGGAGCGCCCGCGCGGTGGTGAGCAGCACGCGGAGCTCGCCGCGCGTCAGCTTCTCCAGCGTCTCGACGCGCTCGCCGGCGATCTCCATGTGCGGTTCGGCTTCACCAAATCCTTCCCGCGCCGGGTAGAGCGCCAGCGGCGTCTCGTCGCCGAACAGCGTCTCGAGGTCCGCGAGCCAGCGTTCCGCCGCGCCGACGCCTTCGGCCGCGATCGCGAAGAAGCGCGTCGGCAGGCGACGCGCGAGCGCGGCGACCAGCACGGCGTCGGACGATCCCGGCAGGCCGCCGACGGACAAACGGCCGCCCGGCGCCGGGAGCGTATTGAGTATTCTTTGAAATGCCGGCAGTCGCTCGACGGCATCCAGCAGAGCGTCGAGCGCCATCAGGCGGTTCGCCGCCCAAGGAACCCCGGATACCGCATGCGCGCGCCGATGGCGATCGCTTCGACGACGAGCATCAGCAGGGCAAACAGCAGGACGGGCTGAATGAGCGAGCGCCGCGCCGCGCCGCGAAAGGCCATCGCGGCCCACGTGGCCGCGTCCTGCGCGACCGACGCATGCCGGCCGCCGAGGCGTGCGCGGAGATCGCCGGCGGTGTATCGCTCGAGCGTGGACTCGTCCGGCGGCGGATTCACGACGACCGCACCCACGCGCGTCGTGCCGCGCAGCAGGAAGAACGTCCCGGCGCGCGCGGGAACATCGAGTGTTTCGCCAAGCGGCGTCGGTTGGCGGTCGCCGAGTTGGATGGCGTCGGCCCACCGAGGCCTCGGCAGTGATGCGCCGGGCACTGCATCGATCACCTGTCCGGGATCGCCGACGAGGCGTTCGGAAAGCACGCCGCCCAGCCACGGAACGAACGTGGCGCGCACGGGGAGCGACGTTGCATCCGGCGTGAGTGGAGAGCCCACGATCACATAGCGCGGCCCGGCGACGATCCATGCATCGCGCCCGACGACGGCCAGCGTTTCCGCCTGCGCGCCGGCTTGCGAGACGAGATCGAACCGCGAGCTGACGGTGACCGCGTCGAAGCCCGTGCCGTGCGCCGGCGCCTCGCCCAAACGGCGCGTGCCGAAGCGCCACGGAATGCCGGCGCGCTCGAGCGCGCGATTCGCCGCGCCAATGCGTACGGGATCGGTCGGCGCGGTAATGAGCGCCGGCAGCGTCGAGACTTCGTCGCCGGGAACGACGTTGATATCGTGCCCGTCGGTCACGCGCTCCGACGCGCGCAGCACGTCGATGGCGTTCTTGATGAACGGCCCGGCCGCCGGCGACACGTTCACCCCCGGCGCCGATCCAATCCACACCGCGAAATGACGAATGTTGTCGGCCGTCAATTCGTCAGGCTCGAGCTCGACGGTGCCCGCGACCCAACCGCGCTCCGTCGGCGCGGCGCGCAGCGTCACCTCTTCGTTCGGCGCCGCGGTGCCGCGGCCGAACGTGCGGCCGTTGAGCGTCACGCGGTACGTCGTCGAATCGTGCGAGAGAAATCGCGTCGCGACGGCGCCGCGCGGCGTCCAGCGCGTCGGCCGCGCTTCGGCGAGCGTCACCGCCCGATTCGGCGGCGGCGCCGTGGTCGGTGCGTACACGACGATCTGCGCGTCACTGGGCGGCGTGACATGCGCCCATTCGGAGCGCTGGCCGTCGGTGACGAGGGCGACCTGCCGCGCCTCGAGCCCCGAGCCGCGCAGCACACCGGTGGCACGGGCGAGCGCACCGGCAGGGTCGCCCGCGCCGGCAATCGCTTCGATGCGACCGACTTCGTCGCGCAGCACGCCGACCGTGCCGCCGCGCACGCGTCCGTCGATCGTGACGAGCCACAACCGGTCCGACGCGTTCGCGCTCGAGAGCACGTCGCCCGCCATCCGCTTGAAGTCGTCGAGCAGCGGATGGCCGTTCACGACCACGGAGCTGCTCATCGAGTTGTCGACGAGGATCGCGACCGCGGTCGGCGCGTGGCCGGAGCCCACCCAGCGAGCGACGGGCCGCGCGGCGGCGACGGCGATCGCCAGCAGCGCGAGAATGCGCAGCAGCATCAATAAGAGATTTCTAATGCGCAGCGTACGGCTGTGCTCACGCTCGGCCCGCGCGAGGTAGCGCGCGGCTGGAAACTCCACCTTCGCCCCCATGCGGCGGCGCAGGAGATGAATGAGGAGCGGGACGGCAATGCTGGCCGCGAGGGCGAGATAGAGGGGGGCAAGAAAGCTCATCGCATGTCATCCCGAGCGAGCGGAGCGAGTCGAGGGACCCCCTTCTCCGCGGTGCGCTGCGTGCGGCTCCTCCGCCGGGACGGGGGTCCCTCGACTCCGGCGCTACGCGCCTCCGCTCGGGATGACATGAGGAGCACCCCCACGCGAAGGCGCTTCACGGCAACGCCTGCCGCGCCGCGAACGCGCGCCGGAGCGGAACGCCGAACGGTGCATCCGTGGAAATCACCTCGTAGCCAATTCCGAGCGCGCCGAACATGCTGCGCCACTCGCCGATCACTTCGTCGACCGTATTCTTGTATGCCGTGCGCACGTCAGCGATGCTCGCGGGCACCGACAGGTCGCTCTCCGGATCGACGAACAGCGCCTCGCCGCTCGACGGCAGATCGCGCTCCGCGGGATCCATCACGTGCAGCACCGTGACGTCGTGCCCACCGGCGCGCAGGCCGCGCATCGCCCGCTCGACGTCTTCCATGTCCATGAGCAAGTCGGAGATGAGCACGATCATTCCGCGCCGGTTGATGAGGCGCGCCGCCTGATGCAACGCGTCGGGCGCGCTCGACGCACGGCCGATGCCCGGCTCCTCGAGCGCCGCGACGACGCGCCGCCACTGCCCGTGGCGGGCGCGGGGTGGAATCGAGGAGCGTACGCGGTCGTCGAAGCGCACCAGGCCCACGGCGTCGCGCTGGCGCAGCAGCAACAACGCCAGCGCCGCGGTCAATCGCTCGGCGTACTCCAACTTGGTGAGACGGCCGTTCGCGCCCGGCTCCGCGGCACCGCGAAATTGGGCGACGCGCGCGCCGCTCCAGTCCATCGACTTGCTGACGTCCAGCACGATCGTCGAGCGGAGGTTGGTCTCTTCTTCATATTGCCGCACGACCCACCGGTCGGAGCGCGCCGCGATCTTCCAATCGACGTAGCGCGGGTCGTCGCCAGACTGATAGGCGCGATACTCCGCGAACTCCACCGAAAATCCCTTCCGTGGGGACCGGTGAAGCCCTGACATGAAGCCGTCGACGATCCAGCGGGCGACGATCTCGATTCGACCCAATGCCGCAAGGCTCGCCGGGTCGAACAGGTCGGCGCGAGTAGAGTCTAGCATCGGTCATGCAAACCTAATTGGAGGTTCTCGGCCAGGGGTCCCCCGAGAGGCCCCTCGGAGGCCCCTGGCGTTCGGTCAGCGAAGCGTCAGATTGCCTCGTAGCACAAGAGACAGGCGCATCAAGAAAGTCTTGACAGCGGTACAGTGTATGCTTATTTGTATACACACACGCAAACGGAGCCGAATCATGCGTCCACGGCTTGTCGCAGTCTCGGTTGGCGTCCTCGCTCTGGCGGGTGCATGCGCCACGTCCACGGGTTCCGGCACGGGTTCCGGGTCGCCGACAGCGTTCGGCCCCACTGCGGAGCGACGACCAGTCACGACCGCGGAGCGCGACTCGATGGCCGCGCAGGCGATCGCGGATCGTGAAGGACCGCACGTCAGCGTTCGCGCCGAAGTGACGCAGGTCAGCTCCAGCCGACGAGTGCGCGCGGCGTTCAACGTCGAAGACGATTCCTACGTGATGATCGGCCAGGTCGACGCGGGCGGTACCGTGCGCATCGTCTTCCCCACCGATCCGCGCGACGATGGATTCGTGCGCGGCGGCAAGCGATACGAGACGGCGGATTTCTTCGCCGGCTTCACCAATCAATTCCGCTATCGCTTCGATTACTCGCGCTACTACGCGGGCTCCTACCATCCGGACGCATATGACGGCGGCGTCGGATACCTGTTCATCGTGGCGTCGTGGCGGCCGATGCACTTCGACAAGGTCTCGAGCGACGGCGTGTGGGACAGCTTCGATCTCGCCGATGAGCAATCGCTGCGCGATCCCAAGCCCGCCATCTACGAGATGGCCGCTCTCCTCGCCGGAGAAAATCGCGAAGCATATACGGTGCAATTCGCCAGGTATTTCAATACGCTCAACAGCGCGCCGTACAGCAGCTACTCGTCCTTCGGCTACGGCGCCGCGCAATGCGGATTTGGCTACGGCGTCAGCAACGCCCTCTCGACCGGATGGGGCGCAAGCCCGTTCTCGTCGATCGCCTTGGGCATGTTCGGATTCGAGATCGCGAATGGACTCGATTTCTCCTATCGCGGCTCGAACTACCTGTATGACTCGGTCGGCGACTGCTACTATCGCTCGCCGATCTACGTCGGCAACCCGTTCACGATCGCGAGCGTACCGCCCGCTCCACCGTCTCGCCCGCGCACGATGACGGCCACCGACACGCAACGCAATCCGCTCGAGCCGGGCAAGCCCACGGGACGGCAGCACGGCCAGGTGACGGCGCAGGACGTGGGCGCCTCGGGAAATGCGCACTTCTCGCCGACGTATCGGCAGCGTGGATTGATCACCGAGGAAGAGGGACTCACGAGTCCGCGCCGTGCCGACCCGCATGCACAACCGATCGACGGCAGCCACACGCGCCCGACGATTCAGCAGATGGTCGAGCGCCATGCGCAGGACGCGAGCAACGCGGGTAACAATGAAGGTTGGTCGCGCGCATTCCGCGGCCAGGCGAGCGACGCCGGCAATCGCGGCTGGTCGCACGCCGCGAATCAGTCGGGTGGCAGCAACAGCACCAACGGCAGTAACAGCGGCTACAACCCGCCGCGCATGCGGACCGAGAACAGTGGTCAGGGCTCGACCTACACCAATCCGCGCGGCGACACCGGATTCAATCGCGGTTCGGGTGACATCAATCGCGCGCCGGCGACGCGCTCGGAGCCCACGCCTCGCATGGAAGTTCCGGCGGCGCGCGTTGCTCCGCCGTCGCCTCCGCCGGCACCCGCACCGGTCGCGCGGTCTGAACCCGCATCATCCTCGTCCTCGACGGGCGCCGGCGGCGCGCCGGTCAAGCCGCCCGCGAAATAGCGAGTCGCGCGAACGAAGCGCATTTGTCATCCTGAACGAGCGCAGCGAGTGAAGGACCCCTGTCCCCGGAGAGGACTCCTCCGTCGGGACAGGGGTCCTTCGGCGTTTCACGCCTCAGGATGACAGGGCGCCTTCGCGCGAAGACGGTGCGCTATATTCCGGCGGCACAACCAGTTCCCGCCTTTCGCCGTCTCTTCCGTTGAGTCCGCTTTGACTGCCGTGAAGCTCGATCACATCCGCAACTTCTGCATCGTCGCCCACATCGACCACGGGAAGTCCACGCTGGCCGACCGGCTGATCGAGTCCACCGGCATGCTCCAGAAGCGCGAGATGAAGGAGCAGGTGCTCGATACGCTCGACCTGGAGCGCGAGCGCGGCATCACGATCAAGCTCAACGCCGTGCGGATGACGTACACGGCGAAGAACGGGCAGAGCTACGAGTTCAATCTCATCGACACGCCGGGGCACGTCGACTTCACGTACGAAGTCTCGCGCTCGCTGGCGGCATGCGAAGGCGCCATCCTCGTCGTCGACGCGTCGCAAGGTATTCAGGCGCAGACGCTGTCGAATCTCTTCCTCGCCATGGACGCGGGGCTCGAGATCATTCCGATCCTCAACAAGATCGATCTGCCGGGCGCCGAGCCGGAGCGCCGGAAGCAGGAAGTGCACGATCTGATCGGCACGCCCCTGGACGAGATCATTCTCGTGAGCGCCAAGGAAGGAATCGGAATCCCCGAACTCCTTGAAGCGATCGTTGCACGCGTCCCCGCGCCGCGCGGCGACGCAAAGGCCCCCCTGCGCGCGCTGATCTACGACTCGTACTACGATCGGTATCGCGGCGCCATTCCGAGCGTGCGCGTCGTCGACGGGGTGATCGCGAAGGGCTCGAAGATCAAATTCGCCGCGGGGTCGGGGCAAGTCTACGAAGTGGCGGAAGTCGGCTACAACCAGCTGCGCCAGGTCACGGCCGACGAGCTCGGGCCGGGCGAAGTCGGTTACGTCGTCGCGAACGTTCGGACCGTGAAGGAGACGCGTGCTGGCGATACGGTCATCGACGCGCTGGGCCCTTACGTCGAGCCGCTGCCCGGCTACAAGGACGTGCACTCGATGGTGTTCTCCGGCCTGTATCCGACGGACACCACGCAGTACGAGACCCTGCGCGACGCGCTCGAGAAGCTCCAGCTCAACGACGCGTCGTTGAACTACGAGCCGGAAACGTCGACGGCGCTGGGCTTCGGTTTTCGCTGCGGGTTTCTCGGACTGCTGCACATGGAAATCGTCCAGGAGCGGCTCGAGCGCGAGTTCGATCTGGATCTCGTCACGACTGTTCCAAACGTTGAATATCACGTGTATCATACCGACGGGACGATGGAGCTGCTGGAGAGCCCGGCCAAGCTGCCCGACCCCGGCGTGATCGACCGCATCGAGGAGCCGTACGTCAAGGCGCGCATCATGGCGCCCGCCGAGTACATCGGGCCGATCATGACGCTCGGCACCGAGCGCCGCGGCGTCTACAAGAACATGACGTACCTCGACACCAGCCGCGTCGAGTTCGACTGGGAGTTTCCGCTCGCCGAGATCATTTTAGACTTCTTTGATAAGCTGAAGACGATCAGCCGGGGCTACGCCAGTCTCGACTACGACATGCTCGAGTACCGCGAGTCGAATCTCGTGAAGCTCGACATGCTGATCAACGGCGATCCGATCGACGCGTTCTCGGTCATCATCCACCGTGACAAGTCGTACGAGTGGGGCCGCAAGATCGCCGACAAGCTGAAGGAGCTCATTCCGCGGCAGCTGTTCGAGGTCGCCATTCAGGCGGCGATCGGCAACAAGGTCATCGCCCGCTCGAGCGTGAAGGCGCTGCGCAAGGACGTGCTCGCGAAGTGCTACGGCGGCGACATCACGCGAAAGCGCAAACTTCTCGAGAAGCAGAAGGAAGGCAAGAAGCGCATGAAGCAGGTCGGCGCGGTGGAGATTCCGCAGGAGGCGTTCTTGGCGGTCCTTCAGGTCGAGTAGCGCGCATGTCATCCCGAGCGTAGCGAGGGATCTCCTTCACGAACGAGGAACCTTCTGACCTCCCTCGTCATCCAAACCTCCTTCCTCGGCGACATGGTGCTGACCACACCATTGATTGCCTACCTCGCCGCGCGAGGACCGACCGACGTGGTCTGCACCCCGGCGGCGAGCGCGCTGCTCTCGAACAACCCATACGTTCGCGAGACGATCGTCTACGACAAGCGCGCGGCGGACCGCGGAGTCGGCGGCTTCATGCGTCTGGCCTCGACGCTGCGCGCGCGGCACTACGACGCGGCGTACCACGCGCAGGGTTCGTCGCGCTCGAGCGCCTTGAGCACCGCGGCGCGCATTCGCGATCGCGTCGGCTTCGCGACGTCGGCGGGGCGCCTGCTGTACACGACGAGAATCGCGCCCATCGACAACATGCATCACGCCGCGCGCCTGCTGTCGCTCGGCACGCGAGATCCGCTCGCTGCCATGCCGCGCGAGCAGCTGCGGCCCCGACTCTATCCCGGTGAATCGGAGCGCGCGGCTGTCGATGCATTGCTCGGCGCCGCACGGGGCGATCGGCTCGTCGCGCTCGCGCCCGGCAGCGTCTGGGCCACGAAGCGCTGGCCTTACTACGCCGAGCTCTCCGCGCTGCTGCGCGATGATGCGAGAATTGTCATCGTGGGCGGCGAGGGGGATCGCGAGCTCGCGACCGCGATCGTCGCGGCGACGAACGGCCGCGCGATCGACGCCACTGGAAAGTTGTCGCTGCTCGCGTCGGCCGAGCTGATCGGCCGCTGCGCTCTACTGGTCACGAACGACTCCGCGCCGGATCATCTCGCGTCGGCGATGAACACACCCACCGTTGCCGTCTTCGGTCCAACGGTGCCGGAATTTGGATTCGGCCCTCTCGCCGAACGCGCGGCGGTCGCCGGCCACCTCGGTCTGGCTTGCCGCCCATGTGACAGACATGGCCCGCAGAAATGCCCGCTAGGCCATTGGCGGTGCATGCGCGAAATTACGGCAGCGCACGTCGCCGATCTGTCGCGCACGATCCTGTCCTCCTGACCGACATCCTGTCCGCTCGAGCGACATCCTGTCATCCTGAGCGACATCCTGTCATCCTGAGCGAAGCGAAGGACCTTTCCGAATGGCCGCCAAGAAGAAGTCGTCGCAGCATTACATCGTGGGCGTCGATCTCGGCGGCACCAACATCGTCGCGGGCGCGATGTCGGCCGATGGAAAACACAGTTACGGAATGCGCTCCATTCCGACGAGCGCGGAGCTGGGCGCCGAAGGCGTCGCGGACCGCATCGTCGGTTTGATCGAGGGCGTGATTCTCGATACGATGGCCGCGACGGACGCACATCGGGGCGATTTCATTGGCGTCGGCCTTGGCGCACCAGGCCCGCTCGATCGCGAGAAGGGCATCGTGATCGTCGCGCCGAACTTGGGCTGGCGCGACTTTCCGCTGCGCGATCACATCACCTCGCGGCTCCACTTGCCCGCGACGCTCGACAACGACGCGAACTGTGCGACGGTCGGCGAATGGTGGCAGGGCGCCGCGCGCGGCGGCAACATCGTCATCGGCATGACGATCGGCACGGGCATCGGCGGTGGACTGATCATCGACGGCAAGCTCTTTCACGGCGCGTCGGATGTCGCGGGCGAGATCGGCCACACGACGATCGATCTCAATGGCCGCCACTGCAAATGCGGCAACTATGGATGCCTCGAGGCGTACGCGTCGGGGCCGGCGATCGCGGTGCGGGCGCGCGAAGTCCTGGTTCGCGAAGAGACGGCGTCGCTGCTGCCGTCGCTCGTGAACGGCAACCTCGACGCGCTCACCGCCGCCACCGTGTATGACGCCGCACAGCGCGGCGACGCGGTGGCAAGCGAGATCGTGCGCGACACGGCGCGCTACCTGGGCGTTGGTATTGCCAATTTGCTCAACATCATCAACGCCGACGTCGTGGTCGTGGCGGGCGGTGTTCGCGCGGCGGGCGACGCGCTCTTCGTGCCGCTGCGCGCCGAGGTGCGGCGGCGTGCGTTCCGGCCGGCGGTCGAGGCGACGCGGATCGTGCCGGGCGAGCTCCCGGGAACCGCGGGCGTGGTCGGCGCGGTGGCGACGTTCAAGATGGAACATGTCGGGGAGCTGTGACCAGCGGTCATCCTCGGTCATGAAGCGCGTCGGCGTCATCGGTTCGATCGTGTGGGACGTGATCTACGGCCGTCCGCCGCACAACACGAAAATCGAGGAGTGGGGCGGCATCACCTACGCGCTCGGCGGTCTCGATGCCGCGCTGGCCGACGATTGGTCGATCGTGCCGATCATCAAGGTGGGCGACGATCTCGCCGATCGCGCGACGCGCTTCACCCAATCGCTCGAGCACATCGCCGACGACGCGGCGCTCATCGCCGTGCCGTATCCGAACAATCGCGTCGAGCTGCGCTACTACGACGACGAGCGCCGCAGCGAGATTCTCTCGGGCGGCGTGCCCGGATGGACGTGGCTCGGTCTCAAACCCGTCCTCGAGAGCGCGCGTCTCGACGCGCTCTATGTCAATTTCCTGAGCGGATGGGAGCTCGATCTCGAGACGGTGCAGCTGATCAGACAACACTTTCGCGGACCGATCTACTGCGACCTGCACATGCTCGCGTGGGCCGTGCAGCCGGATGGATTGCGAACGCTGCGCCCCATTCCGAACGTGCGCGAGTGGTGTGCCTCGTTCGATTTTCTCCAGGTGAACGAGGACGAGATGTCGATGCTCGCGCCCGATCCGATGGCGCTGGCCGCGACCGCGTTGCACGAAGGCGTGAAGTCCCTGGTCGTGACGCTCGGAAAGAAGGGCGCCGTCTATTTCGCGCCGTCTGATTTTGATTCGATCTCTGATCTCCGTCACGCCCATACGCCCACACGCCCGTACGCCCATACGCCCATCAAAACCTCTCTCATTCCGGCGGAACACATCACAAATCACGGCGACCCGACAGGATGTGGAGATGTCTGGGGTGCAACCTATTTCTCCAGGCTGCTCGCCGGTGATAACTTGAACGCCGCCATCCTCGCCGCGCATCGCGCCGCGGCGCGCAACGTCGGGCACCGGGGTGCCACGGGCCTCGCGAACCATCTCAGAGGAAAGATCAGCCTCACGTGACTCACGTCATCACCGTTCCGCCCTCGCTCGACGACCACTCCTTCGAACAGGTGCTGGAGCAGGTGGCTCCTCTTCCGGCCGACACCAAGATTCTCGTGGACGCGCGGCATGCGCGCTGGTCGTCGCCGTATGGTCTCACCGCGCTGTTGACGCTCGCGCAGACGCGCACCGAACGTCCCGCGCTGGCCGTGCCGGAACTGGAAGAGACCGCGTCGTACTGGGCGCGCGCCGCGTTTTTCCAGCACGCCGAGTCGTTGTACGATCTGCATGGCAGCTACCCAAAGCGGCGCGACAGCGGTGAGTCGAACTCGCTCCTCGACATCACGCCGATCACCAAGAGCGACGACGTGCACGACGTCGTCGGCCGCGTGCAGGAGCGCGCGCAGAAGATCATCAAGAACGAGCTCAAGCTCGAATCGAAGGCGATCATCGGCTTCGCGATGACATTGTCCGAGGTCTGCCAGAACATCATCGAGCACGCCGGACAGGGCGGTTGGGTGGCGGTGCAGAGCTATCGATGGACGAAGCGTCTCGGGCGGCGCGTCGTCGTGATTGCGGTGTGCGACGCCGGGCTCGGCTTCCGTAAATCGCTCGAGACTACGCCGGGACACATGCCGAGCTCGCGGTGGGACGACGCCGCGGCGCTCGAAGAGGCGGTGATTCGCGGCGTCAGCCGGTTTCGCGACCGCGGCCGCGGACAAGGGCTCGCGGGCGCACGCAACTACGTTGGACGTTGGAACGGAAAATTGTCGGTCCGAAGCGGCACGGCACGTATCTCGATCGTCCCGAGTTGGGACGACGATGTACCGCTCGCCGAGCAGTTGCCGCCTTTCCAAGGCAGCCAGGTGCAGGTCATCATTCCAGAAGGCGTTTCCGGGGCGTGACTATGGATGAAGAATTCCGAGGCAAGGTGCGAAGCGCCGCAGCAAGGAACAATGACGTGGCGAGCGTGAGCCGGTGTTGAATCACATCGACGTCAGCAGCGTGCTGCGGCAGACGCTCGCCTGCGATCTGTACTCGAATCTCGTCACGCGCCCGACGGGCGCCGCAGTGCGCAATCAGATCGAGCTGCTGCTGAGCGACTCGTCCGAGCGCGCGCTGACCGTGATCGATTTTTCGCGCGTGTCGATGATCGACTTCTCGTGCGCCGACGAAGTCGTGGCGAAGCTCTTGATGCGCTACCTGTCGGACGATCCGCCGTGCGACGCGTACTTCCTGTTCCGCGGCGTCACGGAGGATCACTGCGACGCGATCGAGGCGGTGCTCGAGCGCCACGATCTCGCGGCCGCGGTCGAGGATGACGGTCGCGTGCGCCTCATGGGCGTCCTGCGCGATGACGAACGCCGCGCGTGGGAAGCCGCGTACGAACTGGGTCGCGCCGACGCGATGGAAATCGCCTTGCGCATGGACGAAGGCATCGCGATCGCCGAAGAGGCGCTCGAATCGCTCTGCCGGCGGCGAGTGATGATGAAGGCCGACGGACAGTATGTCGTCGTCGGAAATCTGCGGGGATAGCCTCTCCAGCGCGGGGTCGAGCATTGGACAGTGAACTGTTGAACCGTCCGCTGCGCATCGCATCGTTCATCGCCACGCGGAAAGGCGACGACGACCGCGGCCCCGTGGTGATGATGAACGAGCGCGACGCCCGCGCACGCCTCCTCGACGACGGCGAGCTCGCGTGGGTGTACGGTCCGCGCCGCGGCGAGCTCGCCGTCGTTCGCATTACGGGCGACGTGCGCCTGGGCGACGTCATCGTGCGAGACATCGTCGGCGTCGCGCCGTCGGAAACCGTTCGTGTGGTCAAACCCGATCTCGACACGCGTGGACGACGCGGCACCGCACTCGCCTAACGGACCCTCATGACCACTCCACTCGACCGCGCCACGATCGCGATTCACGGCGGCATCGACGAACACGCCGCGGACACGCCGGTCGTCGCGCCGTTGTATCAATCCGTCAACTTCGTTCAGGAAATCGGCAGCGGCGAAGGGCTGCGCTATCCGCGCTACGGCAACAATCCCAACGCCGAAGTCGTGCAGGCGCGCATCGCCGCGCTCGAGGGCAGCGAGGCCGCGGTGCTTCTTGGCAGCGGCATGGGCGCCGCCGCGTGCGCGCTGCTCGCGCTGCTCCGCCCCGGCGATCACATCATCGCGAGCGCGTGGATTTACGGCGGCGTCAGCGCGCTCTTGAGCCGCGAGTTCGCCGCGCTCGGCATCGACGTTTCGCTGGTCGATCCGACGGAGACGCGCGTCTGGCGCAATCATCTGCGGAAGCAGACGCGCGCGATCTTCCTCGAGACACCGGTGAACCCCACGTGCCGCGTGCTCGATCTGCGGCCGGTCAGCTACATCACGAAGGACGCGGGGATCGCGCTCGTCGTCGACTCGACGTTCGCCAGTCCGATCAACCTGCGGCCGCTCGAACATGGCGCGGACGTCGTCATTCACTCGGCCACGAAATATCTCAATGGCCACCACGACATTCTCGCCGGCGTCGTGTGCGGCACCGCGTCATACTGCGACGAAGTGAAGGGCAAGATGATGCTGTGGGGCCAGGCGCCCGATCCCTTCGCCGCGTGGCTGCTCGAGCGAGGCCTCAAGACCCTCGACGTGCGCGTCCGCCGTCAGAACGAGAACGCCATGCGCGTGGCCGTGTGGTGCAGCGATCGGACGGACATTCGGCGCGTGCACTATTCAGGATTGCCGTCGCATCCCGATCACGCGGTCGCGCGCGAGCTCATGGACGGCTTCGGCGGCATGCTGGCGATCGAGCTCGAAGGCGGCGCCAAGGCAGCCGAACGATTCCTGAACAAGCTCCAGCTCATTCGACACGCGCCGAGCCTGGGCGGAGTCGATTCAATTGTTTCGGAGCCCAGGTTCACGTCGCATGCGCATCTGACGCCGGAAGGACGGGCCGCGGCGGGCATTCCAGACGGATTTCTACGGCTGAGCATAGGCATCGAAAGTGCAAACGACCTGATCGGAGACATCGAACAAGCTCTGACCTAGTCCTCCTCGCGCCCTTCACGGGCCCTTATGGCCGAACCATTGTCCGTCGCGCCCGAGCGCCGACGGGTCGAACGCCGCACCGCACCCACGCTGGCCGAGCTCACGCTGCCCGAGCTTCGCCGGATGATGGTCACGACGATCCTGTTCGTGATCATCGTCGTGCTCTTCCTGTGGATGGTGAAGACCGTCATCATCGCCGCGATCCTCGGGATCATCGTCGCGATGTACATGCGGCCCATCTACGGCCGGCTGCTGCGACGAATTCCCAACAAGGTCGTGTCCGCGACGATCACGCTGCTCATGCTGATCGTTCCCATCGCGGCGCTCACCGCGTATAGCTACGAAGAGATCGCGGACGTCGCGGGCTACATCGACACGCACCAGGACGAGATCGCGACCAAGATCGACGCGTCGCTCCATCGGCTGCCGTTTCTTCAGAACGCCAACACGGGCGCGGCGGTCAAGCATTACGTCATCGTCGCGTCCAACTACGGCACCAACATCCTGGGCTCGCTGCGGTCGGCGATCGTGAGCATCTCGATCGCCGCGACGATCTTCGTCTTCACCGTCTACTACGTGATGGGCGACGCCGAGGAGATCGGTGACTATCTGCGGCAGCGAATTCCGCCGCGGTACGGCGAGCTCTCGACGGCGCTCGAGAACAATCTGCGCGGCGTGTTGTACGGCGCGATCTACTCGACGTTCCTCACGCAGACCGTGAAGTCGGTGATCATCCTGGTGATGTGCCTGATCTTCGGCGTTCCGCTCGCCGGCGTGCTGGCCATATTGTCGTTCATCATCGGGTTCTTCCCGATCGTCGGCTCGTGGAGCGTGTACCTGCCGGTCGCGGCGTGGCTCGCGATCTTCGCCGACTCGCCCGGGCGCGGCATCGCGATGGTGGTGATCGGCTTCTTCGTCAATACGGTGTACATCTCGACGTTCCTGCGGCCGAAGATCGCCGCTGAACGGTCGAAGGTGCTGAATTTCTACTGGATGCTCGTGGCGCTCATCACGGGCGTCTACACGTTCGGCCTCGTCGGCATCCTGCTTGGCCCCATGTTGATCGGGCTGCTGAAAGCGATTCTCGATACGATCACGTCGCAGCCGGGCTGGAACTGGGGCGAGAGCGGGGCGGACGTCGTGCTCGCTTCGCCGCAGAATTGAGTGTTCGCGAGTGTAGGCAGTGACTCTGTAACGCGTTGAGCCGTCCAGAGAACAGGTGAGACAGCTGCCGCGACGGCGGCACTCGCGATGTTCCCCGAGCTCAACGTTCCAGTGATTCGCTTCGACAAAGTCACGCACACCTATCCGCGCGCCGCCGGCGGAGCGCCCGCGCTGCGCGACGTCAGCTTTCGCGTCAACAAGGGCGAGTTCGTCTTTTTGACGGGCCCGAGCGGCGCCGGCAAGAGCACGATCCTCAAGCTCATCTACATGGATGAGCGTCCGACGGCCGGCGAAGTACGCATCAGCGGCTACTCCTCGACGGAGATCAAGCGCCGCGAAGTCGCGCAGCTGCGGCGGCGCCTTGGCATCGTGTTTCAGGATTTCCGGTTGCTCGAGGATCGCACGGCGGAGCAGAACGTCGCCTTCGCGCTCGAGGTGACCGGCGCGCCGCGATCGAAAATCCCGGACAAAGTCGCCCGCGTACTGACGCAGGTTGGGCTCGCTTCGAAAGCGACCGCGTTCCCCAAGGAGCTGTCAGGCGGGGAGCAGCAGCGCGTCGCGTTCGCGCGCGCGCTGGTGAACGATCCATTCGTGCTCATCGCCGACGAGCCGACGGGCAATCTGGACGAGCGTGCGACGCGCGGCATCTTCCAGCTGCTGCGCGAGATCAACTCCTCAGGCACCGCCGTGCTGATGGCGACGCACAATCTGGAGCTCGTCCGCAGCTCGGATTTCCGGTGCATCGAGCTCAACCATGGCGCGATCGTGTTTGATTCGGCCGAAGCCGTCGTACCGGCGATTCCGGGCGTGACGCCCGCGTCGGGCGTGCCCGCCGCGACGGCCGGAGGCAAATGATGCACTCGTTCAAGACGGCACTCACCGCCTTTCGTCGCGCGCCGCTGTTGAGCGCGCTCAGCGTCACGACGATCGCCTTCTCGCTCTTCGCGTTCGGCCTGTTCGGCCTCGTCGCGCTCAACATCCGCAACGCGCTGCGCCAGGTGGAGGAGCGCGTCGAGATTCGCGCCTTCGTCGCCGACGGTACGCCGGTCGAGCGGATCACACTCGTGTCGGATTCGATCGCACGCTATCCCGAAGTCGCGAAGGTCGAGATCGTCACGCAGGACCAGGCGCTCGAGCGCGCCCGCAAGGAGCTCGGCGAATTCAAGGACGTGTTCGAGGGCGAGTTTCTGCCCGCCTCGCTCGACGTGAAGCTCAAGCCGGGCTTTCGCGATCCGGCGACCGTCCGCAAGGTGGCTGATAGAATTCGCTCATATGAGTTTGTTGATGACATCCGGTTCGGCGAAGAGTGGATCACGCAGCTCTACCGCATCCGGAACATCGCGGGCATCGCCGGCATGGCGCTCGGTCTCGCCTTCGCGGCCGTCGCCGTGATCATCATCGGCGCGACGATTCGCATGGCCGTCCTGTCGCGCAGCCGCGAGATCTCGATCATGCGGCTCGTCGGAGCGACCGACGGGTTCATTCGCCGGCCGTTCCTCATCGAAGGGTCGATCACGGGCATTCTGGGCGGCACGATGGCGCTCGTGCTCACGTACTTCGCGATGCGCGTGCTCGAGCAATACCTCCATTTCCAGACGGCGTTCTTCGATCAGCGCCTGGCCACGCTTGGCATTCTCTTCGGCGCGCTGATGGGACTGCTCGGCAGCGCGGTGTCCGTCGGCCGCCATCTGCGGCGGGTATGACGCGACGCGTGACCAGCGCAGCGTGTTGTCATCCCGAGCCAGCGGAGCGAGTCGAGGGACCCCCGGCCCGACGGAGGAGTCATAGGCAGCGGTCCGCTGAGAAGGGGGTCCCTCGACTCCGGCGCTACGCGCCTTCGCTCGGGATGACGATCGCCTTCGTCGTTGCCCTCTTCGCGACGCCGTTGGCCTTGCACGCCCAGGATCCCGCCACGCGCATTCGCGCGCAGCGCGACACGCTGGAGCGCATCCGCCGCGAGCGCGAGGATCTCGAACGCCGCGCGAGCGAGCTGGCGAATTCCGTTCACGATCTGAACGAGGAAGTCTCCAACCTCGACCAGCGCGCGGACGCCACGGCGCGCATCGTGAAGACGCTGGACGCGCAGCTCGCGAGCATCAGCGCGGACGTCGAGATCGCGACGTCGAAGGTGGCTGAAGCCGAAGGTGAGCTCGCCGCCAAGCGTACCGCCCTGCACCGCCGGCTCGTCGACATCTATAAGCGCGGACCGATGCACTCCACCGAGGCGCTGCTGTCGGCGCGCTCGTTCGGCGAGCTGGTGGCGCGTTATAAGTATCTGCATACGCTGGCCCTGCACGACCGGGCGCTCGTCGGACGCGTGCAAGAGTTGCGCGATGAAGTCCAGCGAGACCACGACCGGCTGGTCGTCTTGCAGAATGCGCTCGAGGAGAATCGCAGCGACAAGGCCAAGGAAGAGGAGCGCCTGCGCGGCCTCGAGCGCGAGCGCGAAGGCAACCTCTCGCGCACGCGGCAGCAGGCGAAGCAAGTCCAGGATCGTCTCGCTCGCCTCAAGGCCACCGAGGCGCAGTTGACGAATACCATCGCCAGCATCGACGCCGAGCGCCGGCGCACCGAAAGCGCGCGGCCGAGCGCTCCGCGCAGCGCCAGCACCATCAAGACCAACGATTACGGCAAGCTGGATTGGCCCGTCGAAGGCCAACTGCTCTACACGTTCGGCAAGGCCCAGACGGCGAGCAACACGACGATTCGCTGGAACGGCGTCGGCATCAAGGCGAACGCGGACGCGCCCGTACATTCCGTCGCCGCGGGCAAGGTCGTGAGCGTCAAGCCGCTTGGAACCTACGGGCTCACGGTGATCGTCGATCACGGCGGCGGCGACTACTCGATCTACGGCTCGCTGTCACGCGCCGAGGTCCGGGAGCAGCAGACGATCGCGAAGGGGCAGACGCTTGGCTACGTCGGGGTTTCGGATCCCGAGCTGCCGGCACACCTCCATTTCGAGATTCGTCATGCGGGCCGCGACGGCCGGCCGGAGTCGGTGGACCCGGCGACGTGGTTGAGGGATCAGCGCTGAGCGATGGGCGATGGGCGGTGGGCGGTGGGCGGTGCGGGAGAGTGCGTCGTATCTTTCAGCAATGCCCACGCAGGTCACCAAGCGCTGCACCGTCTGCGGACGCTTTCGCCAATACGACGCAGACGACCAATACTGCATCGGCTGCGGCCACGACACACTCGAAGCCGAGTGCAGCTGCGGGCGTGACTTCAGCTATGCGCTGAAGGAAGACGGCCCCCTCCACTGCCCGCGCTGCGGGAAATCATTCCATGGCAAGTCGTCGGAGTTCGACTAAGAAGGCCGGCGCGCGCGGCGCCAAGAAAAAATCTGTGGCCGCGAAAAAGCGAAGCGCCAAGAAGACGCCCGCGAAGAAAGCGCCCGCAAGAAAAGCGGCGGTGAAAAAGACGCCCGCAAGAAAATCGGCGGCAAAAAAATCGTCCGCGGTCAAGCTGCACCCCGCGGCGAAGAAGCAGATGAAGAAGCCGGCGTTCAATCCCAAGACGGACAGCGCCAACGATCCGAACTGGGTCGCGCCGGCGTGGGACGACGACGTGCTGCTCGGCGCGCATGTCTCGATTGCCGGAGGCACCCACGAAGCGCCGCGGCGCGCACGCGCCATCGGCGCCTCGGCCATGCAGATCTTCACGAAGATGGCCAATCGCTGGGCCGAGCGGATCTGCGCCGACGACGAATGCCGCGCGTTTCGCGCTGCGCTCGGCGACACGCGCGTGCGCGACACTGTCGCCCACGATTCGTATTTGATCAATCTCGCGAGCCCCGACGAGAAGTTGCGGCGGCAATCCGTGGAGTCCTTCGTGGCCGAGTTCGAGCGGTGCGAGGCGCTCGGGCTGACGTATCTCGTGTCGCACCCGGGCAACTATATCGACGACCGCGAGAGTGGCATTCGCCGCAACGCCGACGGCATCGCGGAAGCGCTGTCCCGCGTGCCAGGCCACACGATTCTCTGCATGGAGATCACGTCGGGCAGCGGCACGGCGATCGGCTCGACGTTCGAGGATCTCGCCGCGCTCATCGACGGCGTCCCCAGCGCATTGCGCGGGCGCATGGGCGTGTGCGTCGACACCTGCCACGCGTACTCCGCCGGCTACGACATCGTCGACGCCTACGACGACGTCATGCGTCGCTTCGACGACACGCTCGGCCTCGATCGCCTGAAGGTCATGCACTTGAACGATTCGAAGACCCCGTTCAATTCGAAGCGCGACCGCCACGAGCTGATCGGCGAAGGCTCGATCGGCGAACGCGGCTTTCGCAACGTCATGAACGACGAGCGACTTGCGCGGGTTCCTAAGATCATCGAGACACCGAAAGGCACCGATCCGACCGCGACCGACGCGAAGATGCTCGAGCGGCTGCGGAGCTACGTCAGCCGCGCGTAATACTTCCAGGAGACTCCATGCACCGCAGCACGTCGGCATTCTTCGTCCTTCTCGCGTTCATGTGTTCGACCGCGAACGCGCAGCAGTCGGCCTGGAGCGCGGTCGAGTCCGCCATGGGCCGTTCCGCCGTCATGCAGCCCGGCGACGTGGCGCGATTCAATTTTCCGCGCTCCGATCTCACGGTGACCGTCGGCGGCGTGACGCTCAAGCCGGCGCTTGCGCTCGGCGGCTGGGTCGCGTTCAAACGAGCGAGTGACGGCCAGTCAATCGCCATGGGCGATCTCGTGTTGCTCGAATCCGAAGTCGGTGCCGTCATGTCCGCACTGCAGGCCGGCGGCGTCGAACAATCGGCGCTGCACAATCACTTGCTGGGCGAGTCGCCGCATGTGATGTACATGCACATCATGGCGCATGGCGACGCCGCGAAGATCGCCGCGACCATTCGCGCCGCGTTGGCGAAAAGTGCGACGCCGCTCGGCACTCCAGGTCCGGCGGCCGCGCCGAGTGCCGCGGATCTCGACACAGCCGGCATTGCACGAGCGCTGGGCGTTGCAGGGCGCCTGAACGGCGTGGTGTACCAGGTCGGCGTTCCGCGCACCGAGACCATCAGCGAGATGGGCATGGAGATACCGTCGTCAATGGGCCTCGCCACGTCGATCAATTTCCAGCCGACCGGCGGCGGGAAGGCGGCGATCAGCGGTGATTTCGTCATGCGCGGTAACGAGGTCAATGCCGTGATCCGCGCACTGCAGGCCGCGGGAATTCAGCCCGTGGCGCTCCATAGCCATCTCATCGACGAAGAGCCCAAGCTGTACTTCATGCACTTCTGGGCGAATGACGACGCGGTGAAGCTCGCACGGGGTCTGCGCGCGGCGCTCGATCAGACGAAGTCGAAGCGCTAGCGCCTCATCGATCGATCACGAGCCCGGTGGCGCCGCGGCCAGCGCGCGTTGTATCGCGGCTCGTGAATCCGATCGGGTGATCCTTGGCAGGATGCCCTCGAGGAATGAGCGCCGCCTCGTCCCATCGAGGGAGCGCAGCGCGGTCAGCATCCAGTCGCGCACCCATCCGCGATCGTCGTTGAGATTCTTCACCACCAAGTCCATCGCGTGCTGATTGCCGCGCGCCGCAAAAATCTCGATGACGCGAGACGGCAATGATTGTTCACCAGCGATGCGCTCGACGTCGTCGATGAGCGTCGTATCGTTGCTGCGCGCGACGACCCCAAGCCCGGCCTGCTGAATCACATCCTGGTACGAGCGCGTGGCGAGTGCTTGGCGCGCGATATCTCGCCGCGCACTCGGGTCGAGCTGCGCGATCGCGTTCACCGCCGCCGCGCGCACCGCGTAGCTCGAGTCGTGATCCCAGGCGGCGCGCGCCAGCGCCAGCGCTCGTGGATCCTTCATGCCGCCGAGTGCGCCGGCGGCCGCGGCGCGCACCTGTGCCGACGTGTCGCGGAGGGCGCGCGTGAATGCGGGAATTGCGACGTCGGCCGGAAACGCGTCCATCCCGGTCGCCGCGACGGCACGCGTGTAGGGATAATCCGCGTTCGTCAACGCATCGGCGACCGCACGCGCCGCGGCGGCATCCGTAGGCCGCTTCACGAGCTCGCTCAATACCCACTCACGATCCCACAGATGGGCGTCATGTTGCAATTGCGTCGCAAGCTGCGCCGTCGGCTGCTCGAAGGTCAGCGACTTGAGCATGCGATTGCCATCGTCGAACACGATCATGGTCGGCTCGGAGCGTATGTTGTCCACCACGATCGTGTCTTCGCGCTGGCGAATCCAGGCGTGCTTCACGACGTCGCCGCTTGCCGTTCCCACGCGGACGTCGATGGGCATCGTGAACGTCTCGGGAATGACGTAGCGCATGCCGGTGCTGTCGGCTTGGAGCGAGTCACGCTGCGTCTGCCGCGCGACGAGCGTCACGCGGTGCGCTGATGCGTCATAGCTCGACGTGACGGTGAACGCCGGATAGCCCGCGCTGTACATCCACTCGCGCCAGAACCAGTCGAGATTTTCGCCGGTCGCGTCGAGAAATGCCTGGCGAAGGTCGTCGGTCGTCGCCACGGCGTACGCATGATTGACGAGATAGCGATGCACGCCGGCCCAGAACCGATCGTCGCCGAGATAGTGCTCGAGCATCTCGAGCACGAGCGCGCCTTTGGGATAAATGTTGTTCGATCCCATCGATGCCAGCGGCATGGGCCGCGCCCGCTCGATGTTCAAAAACTGGTGATACTCATCCGCATAGTAGTCCTGCTCGGCATGCGCGCCGCGTTTCCGACCCCAATACTGGCCCGGCATGAACTCGGCGAATCCTTCATTGAGCCACGTGTTCGCCCAATTCTCCGTCGTGACGTAGTCGCCGAACCATTGGTGCGCCAGCTCGTGCGGTATGAGGATATACTGATACCACGGGCGATCCTGGTACGCGCGCGCGTCGGGCAGCCAGTCGACGAGCGTCGTGGCACTCACGTTTTCCATGCCGCCGAAGAAGTCGGCGACCGTCGTCTGCGCGTACTTCTGCCACGGATACGGAATGCCGGTGAGCGTCGAGTAGACGTCGATCATGTCCGGCGTCTCGTGGAAGAGCCGCCACGCCAGCGCGCTGTCTTTCGGGTACACGTAGTAGTCGACGGGCACGTTGTGCCACGCGTCGTGCACCTTCACCAGCGGCTCCACGATCAACGAGACGAGATACGTCGCGCTCGGACGCGATTGGCTCCAGTGCAGCGTATGTGAACCGTTCGGCTCCGGCGTATCGCCAACCAGCGCGCCGTTCGAGATAGCCATGAATCCGCGCGGCACGGTGGCGTCCAGCTCCCACGTGGCCTTGTCATTCGGAAAGTCGTACGTGGGAAACCAGAAATGATTGTCCATGTCCTCGCCCTGGCTCCAGAGCTGGCGAGGCGAGGTCGGGCGCCGATCGATGAACGTGAGGCCGCGCCCGTTATCGATGCGCCCGTCGTAATCGATCGTGAAGCGCAGCGTATCACCGAATGCGGCGGGGCGCGCCAGGTGCAGGACGAGCGTATCGCCATGCCGATCGCCGCGTAGCGCGCCGCCGGAGGATGCGGTGATCGTCCGCACGCGCAGGCGCGCGCCCATGTCCAGGATCACGGAGTCCATCGCGGCGCGCCGCGCGACGAGCGTCGTCGCTACCCGTCCCGCGAACGACAGCGAATCCCAGTCGAAGTCGCGCACGCTGATGCGCTGGTGCACGAGGTCGTAGTCGTGCGACCGCGTGTACGTGTCGTTGCTCATCCGCTCCAGATTCGGATTGGACGGCTGCTGCGCAGATAGCTGCGCGGGCGCACGAACAGCCGTCAGTGCGGCGAGCACGAGAACGACGAACAGATTCCGTTGGCGCATCGATCGGCTCGGGTCGAGGGGACCCGAGCAATCTATGCGGTTCCATCACGACTATTTCACCGGCATCAACTCCCGAAGCGCCACGAGCTCGGCCAGCATCGCCGACTTGATCGTCGGCTCGCGATCCGGAGCGAACTGTGCCGAGTGGAGCGACGGCAGCTGGGCTCCCGACCGCATGGCCGCGTCGTATTTGCTCTGCTCCACCGCGCCAACGCGGAGCATCAGCGTCGGAATCCCCGCACCCTGGAATTCCGCGAAATCTTCACTCGCCATTTCCGGCGGCGCGTCTTTCACGCGCGTGGTACCGAGCTGTTTCTCGAGCGCCGCGGCCACGCGCCGCGTGAGCGCGCTGTCGTTCACCAGCGCGTTGGTCGGCGGCCCGTACGTGATCGAGGGCTCGCGTGGCGCGCCCGCGGCCATCGCTTCGGCCTTGGTGATGCGCTCGATGCTCGCGAGCAGATGCTTCCGCACCGGGTCGGTGTACGAGCGCACCGTGAGCTGCAGGGTGACGTCGTCGGGAATGATGTTGTTCTTCGTGCCGCCGTGAATCGATCCGACGGTCACGACGGCGGGATCGAACGGCGAGATCTCGCGCGACACGATCGTTTGCAGCGACAACACCGTCCGCGCCGCGATGACGACCGGATCGATCGTCGCGTCCGGCCGCGCGCCGTGACCGCCGCGGCCGAAAATCTTGATCGTCACCGCGTCGGCGTTGGTGAGAATTGGCCCGGCGTGATAGCCGATCAACGCCGCCGGCAAGCGTGCATCGTCATGAACCGCGATGGCGTAATCGGGATGCGGAAAGCGTGTGAGCAATCCATCGGCGATCATCGCGCGCGCGCCGGCCACTGTTTCTTCGGCCGGCTGTCCGATGACGACGAGCGTGCCCCGCCACTGGTTGCGCGTCGCCGCCATGATCCGCGCCGTTCCGATCCATGCGGCCATGTGCGCGTCGTGCCCGCAGGCGTGCATCACACCGACGTCGTTCCCGGCATCGTCTTTCGTGCGGACGGTGCTCGCATATGGCAGACCGGTATTCTCCGTGACCGGAAGCGCATCGAGCTCCGTTCGGAGCAACACGGTTGGGCCGGCGCCATTCTTCAGCACGCCGACGATGCCGGTGCGTCCGACGCCGGTTGTTACATCGAACCCGGCCTCGCGCAACGCCGCGGCCAACTTCGCCGCCGTTTCCGTTTCGTGAAACGAGAGCTCCGGATGCCGGTGCAAATCGAGGTACAGCGCTTCGGACCGCGGATACTGCGCGTCGACTTCGCTGACCGGGTCGTGCACGTGGCCGGCCATGGGGATGGTGCCGGCGGCAACGACGAGCGCGCACGCGGCGCTTGGGAACAGGTGTCTCTTCATGGAAGTAACACTGCCCTAGGAGACGACGGCGTCAAGCTCCAGGACGTGCTCGGCCATCGAATGAACCATCGCGACCTATGACCGGCTGGCCAAGCTAGCGATTTGACAGTGTCATCCGTAGCATTAAAGACGCATGTCGCCACTTAGATCGCCTTTGACCACACGCCACTGGCTGCACCGCCTCCTCGCGCTCGTTGCGATGTCGGTGCAGCTCGTTGTCGCGTTCGCGCCTCTCGCCGAGGGGCGCGATTCGCGTATGGCGTCGCATGTCGAGGCGACAGGCACGGGCACGCGCGCGCACTACGTCCACGACGAGGCGACCTGCCCCGCGTGTCAGGCGCGCTCCATTCACGGAACGACCGCCAAGCCGGATGTTCCCGTGGTTTGCGCGGCCATTCGCGCCACCGCCGTCGTCGACGTCGTCGCGTTCGGCGCATCTTCCGCCTGCCCCCGCCAAGCCAATCCGCGCGCACCTCCCTCGGTGATCTGAGCTCTCTGCCGTCATCGGCATTTCTCAGTTTCACCCTTCAGGGACAACATGCGTCTATTGTTCGGATTGTGTGCGCTCGCGCCGTTGAGCGGCGCCGCGCTCGCGCAGGCCAGTAGCAGTGCTCCTACCGATTCGCTTCGCCTCTCTCGCCGCCAAGCAGTGGCCGAGGCGCTCACTCGCAACGCACAGCTCGATGTGGCACGAGAGCAGACCGCGCAAGCGCGGGCTCGTCGCGTCACCGCGACCGCGATACCTGATCCCTCGCTCAGCGCCGCGTTCGATCAGGCCGCGGGCCCATTCACGTTCGGCAGCGCCGGCGCACGACCAGTCGGCATCGGTCTCTCGATTCCCTTCCCTGACAAGTTCCGGTTGAACAACCGGATTGGCCTGGCGGACATTCGCAACAGCGAATCGAATTACCGGCTGCAACAGCAGACCATCGCGCTGCAAGCCTCGTCGACGTACGACTCGCTGGTCGTTGGGCTCAAGCATCGCGGAATTCTCGTCGAAGCACGCGATCTGGCGAACGACTTCCTCAAGCGAACGCAGATTCGGTATGACGCCGGCACCGCCGCGAAGCTCGACGTCATCCAGGCGCAGGTCGCCGTCGCGCAGGCCGGGAACGATCTGATCGCCAACGAGCGCGACATCGCCAACGCACAGGCATCGCTCAATCGGACGCTCGGACGCATCATCGGCGCCCCAATCGCGCCGACCGACTCGCTCGACATGCCGCCCGCGCTCCCTGACTCGGCGAGCATCGAGCAGATCGCGCTGCAAAATCGCCCCGAGCTCGAGATGCTTCGCCAACAGCAACTCGGCGCGCACGCGACGACCAGTCTGACGAAGGAATTCTGGCTGCCCGATCTGACGTTCGCGGTGCAGCGCGACTACGTACAGCCAGGTTCTCCGGCGCTGTTCACGACCGGAATCTCTCTTCCGCTGCCGACGTTTTATTGGCAGCACTCGAAAGGCGACATCGCGCAGTCGCAGCACTTCGAGCGCGAGCTCGAGGCGACATACCGCGACGCGCGCGCCCAGGTCACGCAGGATGTCCGCGCCGCATACGCCAACGCCAGTACGGCAATGCGGCAAGTCGAATTCATCCGCGACGAGCTCGTGCCCGCCGCGCGCCAGGCGTATCAAGTCGCCGCCACGAGCTATTCGCTCGGCGGCTCGTCCGCACTCGAAGTCCTCACCGCGCGCCAGGCATTGCTGCAGGCCGAATCGCAGCTCGCCGATGCACTCGCCGCCGCCAATACCGCCCGCGCCGATCTCGATCGCGCGCTCGGGCTCATCCCCACTGCCGGAGCCCGCGTTCCATGACGATGACTCATTCACGCCGCGCGGCTCTCGCGAGCGTCGTGCTCTCGCTCGCCGCTGCGTGCTCGAAGAGCGCACCGAAGCCGGCGGATACTGCCTCGCCGAAGCCGGTCAACATCGCCGTCACCGAAGACCAGCGCCAACGCATCCATCTCGTGCCGGTCGCGCAGACGTCGTTCCGGCCGGTGATCGAGGCAACGGGCAACGTTGCGTTCAACGGCGATCGCTCGACGCAAGTGCTGTCACCGGTGTCGGGTCCGGCGACGCGCGTCGTCGGCAATACCGGCATGGTCGTTCACAAGGGCGATCCGCTCGCGTACGTGTCGTCGCCCGACTTCGCGTCGGCCGTCGCGGACTATCGCAAGGCGCAGACAGGGTGGCGCAACGCGAAGCGAATCGCGGAGCGCGACTCGGCCCTGTTCAAGAATGACGCGCTCGCGCGTGGGGATCTGGAGCAGGCGCAAACTGATTTGGCCTCCGCGGAGGCCGACGTCGAAGCCGCCGTCGAAGCCATGCGCGCACTCGGCGTCGACGAGTCGCAAATTCAGTCCGTGCGCGACGGCAAGACGACGTCGATCGCCGCGATCGTTCGTTCGCCGATCGACGGGACGATCGTCGAGAAGCTCATCGCCGACGGCCAGCTGCTGCAGGCTGGAAGCACGCCCTGCTTCACCATCGCTGATTTGAGCTCGATGTGGGTCCTGGCGAACGTCTACGCGAATGACCTGCCGGATGTCTCGACGGGCGAAGTCGCCGACGTCATCACCGATGTCGGGCGCGCGCCGATTCCGGGGCGTGTCGACTACATCGCATCGCTCGCCGATCCGAATACCAAGGCGGTGCAGGTGCGCGTCGTGGCGCCGAACAACAACCAGGTGCTGCGGCGCGACATGTTCGTGCGCGTGCAGATCAAGGCGGCGCGTGAACGGACAGGAATTCTGATTCCCGTGTCGTCCGTCATGCGCGACGATCAGAACTTGCCCTACGTGTTCCTTGCCGCGACCGGCAACTCGTTCGCGCGGCGACGGATTACGCTCGGTTCGCGCATCGGCGACCAGTACGAGATTACGGCCGGCATTGCGCCGGGCGACAAGGTCGTGGCTGAGGGCGCGCTCTTCCTCGAGTTCGCGGAGAGCCAGTGACCGGCCAGAATACCTCCGAACCCAGGCCGCCGCGCGAGCCTGTACCAACCGGCGTCGTCGAAGGCAGTCGCGGTCCGATCCAGCGACTCGTCGAAGCATCGGTCAAGGCACCGCTCGTCATCGCGGTCGTCGCCATCGCGCTCATCGTCGGCGGCATTTTTTCGCTGAATCGTTTGCCCGTCGACGCGTATCCCGACGTCTCGCCGCCCGCGGTGGAGATCACGACGCAGTGGGAAGGTCACGCGGCGGAAGAAGTCGAACGGTTGATCACCGTCCCGATCGAGACGGAGCTGAACGGCCTCCCGAATCTCGTCGTCATGCGCTCGGTGTCGCTGTACGGATTGTCGAGCATTCGTGTGACGTTCGATGAAGGCACCGATCTCTACTTCGCGCGCGAGCAAGTCTTCGAGCGACTCGGCGGTGCGAGCCTGCCGGACGGCGTGTCCGGCGACATGGAAGCCCCGTTCTCGCCTTCGGGCCTCGTGTATCGCTACGTCGTGCAGAGCAGCGATCGCTCGCCGATGGACCTGCACGTGCTGCAGGACTGGGTGCTGGACAAGGCATTCCGCAGCGTGCCCGGCGTCGCCGACGTCGCGTCGCTCGGCGGCGAGACGATGCAGTACCAAGTGCTCGTCGATCCCACCAAGCTCGCCGGCGCCGGCCTCTCGATCGACGACATGCAGTCCGCCCTGAATACCAACAACAGCAACGGCGGCGGCGGGTTCTACTCCGAGGGCGGACAGTTCTTCTACGTGCGCGGTCTCGGCCGCGTGGTGACGCTCGAGGACATCGGCAATCTCGTCATCGCGGTGAAGAATCACGTGCCGGTGCTGGTGAAGGACGTCGCCACCGTCGAGATCGGACATGCGCCGAGGCTCGGGCAGTTCGGGTACAACGATCAGAACGACGCGGTCGAAGGCATCATCCTCATGCGCACGGGCGAGCAGGCGCAGGTGGTGCTCAAGCGCGTCGAGGCGAAGACGCGCGAGCTGAACGATCACGTGCTGCCGAAAGACGTGAAGGTCGTTCCCTATTACGACCGCAGCGACCTGATCGCGCTCACGACGCATACCGTCGCCGACAATTTGTTCCGCGGCATCGCACTCGTCATCGTGGTGCTGATCTTCTTTCTGTTCGACATCCGGTCGGGGCTGATCGTCGCGGTGACGATTCCGCTGTCGCTCCTGATCGCGTTCATGTGTCTCGACCTTCGAAACATTCCGGCGAACCTGCTGTCGATCGGCGCGATCGACTTCGGCATTCTGGTCGACGGCGCGGTGGTGATGGTCGAGAACATCTATCGACAGCTCGCGCGCCGCCATGGGACCGAGTACAGCGTTCGCGAAGTCATCTTCGAGGCGGCGTCCGAGGTCAATCGTCCGATCGTGTACGCGATCGCCGTGATCGTCGCCGGATTCCTGCCCATCTACGCGCTCACCGGTCCATCGGGCAAGCTGTTTCGCCCCATGGCCGACACGACGATCTACGCATTGCTTGGCGCGCTCTTTCTCACGCTCACCGTCGTCCCCGCGCTGTGCGCGTGGGTAATGCGCAAGGGAGTGAAGGAACGGACGAATCACGCATTCGAGTGGATTCGCGACCGCTATGCGTCAGGCCTCGACTGGTGTCTGACGCACAGCCGCGCGACCATCGTCGCATCGCTCGTCATCTTCGCGTTCTCGGCGTTCATCGCCATGTCGCGCGGCGGCGAGTTCATGCCGCATCTCGACGAAGGCGCGATCTGGGTGCGCGCGACGATGCCGTACACCATCTCGTTCGAGGCGTCGTCGGCCATCGTCCCGCAGATCCGGCAAGTGTTGCGGAGCTTTCCCGAAGTGACGACCGTCGCGTCCGAGCACGGACGCGACGACGCCGGCACCGACCCGACCGGTTTCTTCAACGCCGAGTTTTACGTCGGCTTGCGCCCGTATGGCGAGTGGCGGAGCTCGTTTCACTCGAAGCAGGACCTGATCGACGCCATTCAGAAAAAGCTCTCGAGCTTCCCCGGCATCATCTTCAACTACACGCAGCCGGCCGAAGATGCCGTCGACGAAGCGCTGACGGGCCTCAAGTCGTCGCTCGACGTGAAGATCTTCGGCACCGACCTGAACGTGCTCGAGGAGAAGGGCAAGCAGCTCAAGGCGATCATCGAGAAAGTGCCGGGCATCAATCACGTGGTGCTGGTGCAGGAGCTTGGGCAGCCCAGCTTGACGATCAGCGCCAATCGAGAGCGCATGGCGCGGTACGGCCTGACGTCGGACGCGCTCAACGGATTGATCGAGGCCGCGGTGGGCGGCGCGGCGACGACGGAAGTCGTGCAGGGCGAGCGCACCTTCGATCTCGTGGTGCGATTGCAGCCGCAGTATCGCGCGACGCCGGAGGAGATCGGCAACATCCTGATCTCGACGCCGGACGGCAGCGAGGTACCGTTGCGCGAAGTCGCCGACATTCAGGTGGCGAACGGCGCGGCGTTCATCTACCGCCAGGACAACTCGCGGTACATCGGCGTGCAGTACGCGGTCGAAGGGCGCGATCTGTCGAGCGCCGTGGCTGAAGCGCAAGCGGCGGTGGCGAAGCAGATGAAGCTGCCGATCGGCTACACGACGCGGTGGGGTGGCGAGTTCGAGCAGTACACGGCCTCGCGCGCGCAGATGAACGTGGTGTTGCCGCTCACGATCATCGCGATCTTCGCGATTCTCTTCGTGCTGTACCACAACTTCAAGTTTCCGCTCATCACCGTCGTCGGCGTGCTGCTCTCGGCGCCACTCGGCGGCCTGGTCGCGATGTGGATCACCGACACGCCGTTCTCGGTGTCGTCGATGATTGGTTTCCTGGCGCTCTTCGGTGTGTCGGTACAAACCGCCGTGGTCTACATCTCGTACGCGAACGAGCTGCGACTGGGGGGATTCACCATTCCCGATGCGACCCGCACGGCCGCGCTGCTGCGCTTGCGGCCGATCATGATGACCGCGCTCGTCGCCGCGCTGGGCCTGTTGACGGCCGCGCTGTCGACCGGCGTCGGCTCGGATACGCAGAAGCCGTTCGCGCTCGTGATCGTCGGCGGGCTTTTTTCCAGATTACTCATTAGCGTATTCTTAATGCCGGTGCTGTACCTGATCTCGGCGCGCGAGGGCGATCACCTCGAGGTGTAGCGAGTGATCGCGTGTCATCCCGAGCGAGCGGAGCGAGTCGAGGGACCCCCTTCACTCGGGGAGAACTCCTCCGCCCGGACGGTGTCCCTCGACTTCGGCGCTCCGCGCCTCCGCTCGGGATCACGACGGCTTGACGCTCCCCAACCGGCCTGTACTATTGCGCCATGTCCAGACTTCTTGCGGGCGCCGTGAGCGGCGGCGTCTTCGGCGCCCTCGCGGCGGCGGCGATGCTGCCCATGCAGTTCCCCGACAAAACCGCCGCGCTCACCGGCGCCTTTCTCAACCGCATGACGATCGGGTTTCTCATCGGAGCGATGATCGGCGCGCCGCAGCTCGTGGCCGTTGGCGTTCCGCCGTGGGCGATCGGCGCGGCCGTCGGTTTTCTCGTGAGCGCGTCCGACGCCATCATCACGAAAGCCTACGCACCGCTCATCGTGATCGGCTCAGTCGGGGGCGCGGTGATCGGTTGGGTCGTTGGTCGGAGCGGCTAGCCCTGCATGATTGCGCCGGTCGGAATGCCGGCGATCGTGCCCGGGACGCCGGCGCAGCGCATGCCACCCCGTGATCGCCGTACACGCCAGTACCACCAGATAGACCGGCCGAATGAGCCCCGCCAGCGCCGGCGCAATCCGCGCGATCGCGAATAGCGCACCCTCGACGATGACGGTGATCACCGCGATGATGATGATGCGCCGCGTCCGCGCACGATCGACGGCGTCGCCCAATGGATTGGTCACAGCCACAAACCTACGCCGATGAATCCATCAGAAGAAGAAGCCGAAGCCACCGAGCGACGCAGCATTCTGCGAACGCTGCGTTTGGAGCGCGTGACGACCGGCGTGATCTCGGCCTCCGCGTCATTGATCGCGATTGCCGCGCTGGTCACCGCGATCTATCAGACAAAACTCGCGCGCGATCAAGCCCACGCCGCCGTGTGGCCCTACTTGATTCTCGGAAACTCCGGAGAACACGGCTACGCGCGCATCGTCCAGAACCTGGGCCTCGGTCCGGCGATCATTCGCTCGTTCGAAGTGCACGTGAATGGCCATCCCGTGCGCTCCTGGAAGGAAGCCGCCGATTCGATGCACATCACGCTCACGTGGCGCGACCACAAGCAAACCACATTCGCCCGCGGCCTCGTCGCTCCGGTCGGCGCCGAAATGGATCTGCTCTCCCTGCCGGATTCGGCCGACGTACGCGTGTGGCGCACCGCGCTGAATAACAATCGCCTCGAAACGTTCGTCTGCTACTGCTCGCTCTACGGCGAGTGCTGGAACGGTACCAACGCGCCGAGCGAGCCTCGGCCCGTGAAGGCGTGCGTCGAAAATCCAGCCCGCGCGTTCACGGAGTGAGACGGCTGTCGTTGCCGTACGCGGTCGCGGGCAACGGCTATGTGATCTACTCCAGCATAGAGGTCAACTTCTAGCCATCGTTGGCGCACTGACTTAGGCCGCAGAACCGGCTATTTTTCAGGTCTGTGACCAAACGCCAGGACGCCCTCGATTATCACGCGAACGGACGGCCGGGGAAGATCGCCGTCGTTCCAACGAAGCCGCTCACCAACCAGCGGGACCTCTCGCTCGCGTACTCCCCCGGAGTCGCCGAGCCGTGCCTCGAGATCAAGAAGGATCCCGATCTCGCGTATACGTACACCGCCAAGGGCAACCTCGTCGCGGTCGTCACCAACGGCACCGCCGTGCTCGGGCTCGGCAACATCGGCGCGGTGGCCGGCAAGCCGGTGATGGAAGGCAAAGGGAATCTCTTCAAGCAGTTCGCCGACCTCGACGTGTTCGATCTCGAGGTAGGCTCCGAGAATCCCGACGACGTGATAAAATTTTGTCAACTCCTCGAGCCCACGGTTGGCGGCATCAACCTCGAGGACATCAAGGCGCCCGACTGCTTCTACATCGAAGAGACGCTCAGGAAGACGATGAAGGTTCCCGTCTTCCATGACGATCAGCATGGCACCGCGATCATCTCCGGCGCGGCGCTGATCAACGCCGTCGAGATCGTCGGCAAGAAGATCGAGGACGTTCGCGTCGTGTTCTCCGGCGCCGGCGCCGCCGCCATCTCGACGGCGGAGCACTACATCCGCCTGGGCGTGCAGCGCGAGAACATCATCATGTGCGACCGGAAGGGCGTCATCTTCAAGGGTCGCAACGATGACATGGACCCGTACAAGGCGCGCTTTCAAAATGAAACGGACGCGCGCACGATCGAGGACGCGCTCGTCGGCGCCGACGTGTTCGTCGGCCTCTCGGTTGCCGGCGCCGTCACGGGCAAGATGATCAAGGCGATGGCCGAGCATCCGATCATCTTCGCGCTGGCGAATCCCGTTCCGGAAATTCTGCCGGAAGAAGTACGCGCGGTGCGGGACGACGCGATCATCGCGACGGGACGCAGCGACTATCCCAATCAGGTCAACAACGTCCTCGGCTTCCCGTTCATTTTCCGCGGCGCGTTGGATGTCCGCGCGACCGAAATCAATGAAGAGATGAAGATGGCGGCGACGCGTGCACTCGCGTTGCTCGCCAAGGAGAACGTGCCGAACTCGGTCGCGGCGCTGTACGGTCTTCAGGACGTGTGCTTCGGCGCCGAGTATCTCATTCCCTTCCCGTTCGATCCGCGCGTGCTGCTGTGGGTTGCGCCGGCGGTCGCGTGGGCGGCGGTCGCCTCGGGCGCGGCGAACGACTTCATCGATCTCGACGACTATCGTGAACGGCTCGAGGTGCGGCTGGGCGGTGCGCGCGGCGTCATGCGCGGGCTGATGAATCGCGCCGTCGGCAACCCGAAGCGCGTCGTCTTCCCCGAAGGCGAAGAGCCGAAAGTCATTCGTGCGGCGCGCATCTGCATCGAGGAAGGCATCGCGTTCCCCATTCTCCTTGGTGATCGCGAAACGATCGAGACCGAAGCGCACGCGATGAACGTTCCACTCGACGAGATCGCGATCGAGGATCCGTCGTCGTCGCCCAAGCGTGAGGCGTACGCGCAATTCATGTATTCGCGCCGGCAGCGCAAAGGCATGAGCCTCGACGAAGCGCGCCGCCGATTGTTCAACGGCAATTATTTCGGTTCATGCATGGTGGCGCGCGGCGATGCCGACGCACTCGTGTCGGGCGTCAACCTGCACTACCCCGAGACGATCCGTCCCGCGCTCGAAGTGATTGGCGCGCATCCGAAAGCGGGTCTCGTTAGCGGCATGTACATGCTGGTATTCGAGAAGCAGCTCGTGTTCTGCGCGGACACGACCGTGAACATCGATCCCACGGCCGAGCAAGTGGCGCAGATCGCGTTTTCGGCGTCGCGCATCGCGCGGACGATGGGGCTGGAACCGCGGATCGCGATGTTGTCTTTCTCCAATTTCGGGTCGGTTCGTCATCCCGAAGCCGAAAAGATGGCGCGCGCCGTTCAGTTGCTGCGGCAGCGCGATCCCTCGCTGACGGTCGACGGCGAGATGCAGGCGGACACCGCGTTCGATCCCGAGATCATTCAGCGGGATTACCCGTTCAGCGCGCTCAAGGAGCAGGCGAACGTGCTGATCTTCCCGAACCTGAGCGCGGGAAACATTGCGTACAAGTTGTTGCATCACCTGGGCGGCGCGACGGCCATCGGGCCGATTCTCGTCGGCATGAGCCGCCCGGTGCACGTGCTGGAGCGCGGTGCCGACGTGCAGGACATCGTCCACATGGCCGCGGTCGCGGTGGTGGACGCGCAGGAACGCACTTCTCCCATCGAATCAGCGGCCCGCCCGAATGGCAGCGGGCCCACACCGACGGTTTTCTCGAGGTTATAGGGGTTAGACATGGCCACTCAAACGACGCCGCAGGACGACGCCGGTTTGCAGGGAAAGATTGGCTTGGCCGCGCAGGGGCTCAAGCCGCGCGGCGAGGTGCACTGGAATCTCCAGGCACCGGTGTTGATCGAGCAGGCGGCCCGGCGCGGCGAGGGCCGGTTCGCCGACATGGGTCCGTTCTGCAGCGTGACCGCGCCGCACACCGGCCGGTCGCCCAATGACAAATTCCTCGTTAAAGATCCATCATCGGAGCAGGACGTCGACTGGGGCAAGGTGAACCAGCCGTTCAGCGAGCAGCAGTTCGAGACGCTGCTCGCCGACGTGCGCGCCTACCTCGACGGCCAGGGCGAGCTGTTCATTCAGGATCTCTATTGCGGCGCCGATCCCAAGTATCGCCTGTCGGTGCGCTACGTCTCGCCGAATGCCTGGCAGATGGCGTTCGTGCGCAACATGTTCATCCGCCCCGAGCCCACCGAGCTGCCGACGTTCGAGCCGAACTTCACGGTGCTGCACGCCCCGGAGTTCCAGGCCGATCCGGCGAAGCACGGAACCCGCTCCGGCACGTTCATCGTGCTCAATCTCGCCAAGCGCATGATCATGATCGGCGGGACGCGCTACGCCGGTGAGCTCAAGAAGGCGATGTTCACCGTGATGAACTATTACATGCCGAAGCAGGGCGTGCTCTCCATGCACTGCTCGGCGAACATCGGCAAGGAAGGCGACACCGCGCTCTTCTTCGGCCTCTCCGGCACCGGCAAGACGACGCTCTCCGCCAATCCCGAGCGCGCGCTCATCGGCGACGACGAGCATGGGTGGTCGCCCGACGGCGTGTTCAACTACGAGGGCGGCTGCTACGCGAAGGTGATCAACCTCTCGCCCGAGGGCGAGCCCGACATCTACAACACGACGCAGATGTTCGGCACGATTCTCGAGAACGTCGTGCTGGACGAGCTCACGCGCAAAGTGAAGTTCGAGGATCAGTCGATCACCGAGAATACCCGCGCGTCGTATCCGCTGCACTACATCCCGAACTTCGTGCCGTCAGGTCGCGGCGGACATCCGAAGAACATCGTATTCCTCACCGCCGACGCGTTCGGCGTGTTGCCGCCGATCGCCAAGCTCACCCGCGAACAGGCGATGTACTACTTCCTCTCGGGGTACACGGCGAAGGTGGCGGGCACCGAGCGTGGTGTCAAAGAACCGCAGGCCACCTTCTCATCGTGCTTCGGAGCCGTGTTTCTCGTGTGGCATCCGACGAAGTACGCCGACATGCTTGGCAAGTTGATCGACCAGCACGGCTCCGACGTGTGGCTCGTCAACACCGGCTGGACCGGCGGCGCATTCGGCATCGGCAAGCGCATGAAGCTGTCGCACACGCGCGCGATGGTCGCCGCCCTTCTCCGGGGCGATCTCAAGTCCGTGCCGCTCCACACCGATCCGTTGTTCGGCCTGCAAGTGCCGAAGACGATCCCGGATGTGCCGCTCGACGTGCTCGATCCGCGCGACACGTGGACGGACAAGAACGCGTACGACGAGCAGGCGAAGAAGCTCGCCGGCATGTTCAAGGAGAACTTCGCGAAGTATGAGAAGTTCGTGTCTGAGCCCGTGAGGAACGCGGGACCGCGGTAATCACCTCATTGTCATCCTGAGGAGCGAAGCGACGAAGGACCCCTTTCCGCCGAGGATTGGGGTCCTTCGTACGCTCAGGATGACAGCGGCGTTCAACTATTCCGCTGCTGCCGCATCGCCTCGCGTTCGGGCGTCTGAATCGGCTCCGCCGGCCCGGCACCCAACGCGCGAATCGATGAGCCGTCGTTCGCCGGCCGCTCCGCCAGAATCTTGGTCACGAAGCGCTGTCCCTCGGACACGCGCTCGATCTCGATCGCGACGGCGTCCACCGCTTGCTCTATCCGGTCGAGCCGCGGCGCGATCGACGGATCCGTCATCGGCGCCGCCGGCGGGCGGCCGCGCCACAGGCGCCGAGCCATCGCGATCGAAATCGGCATGAGCACGGCGAAGATGAACGCGAACATCAACCCCGCCGCGAGATCCGGGTCGAACCCGCGGCCGCGCGGCACCGGCGGCGGAACGAGCGTACCTGGACCGCCTTCACGCTGATCGATCTGCGCTTGCAGCCGCGCGATGTCGCCCTGCACCTTCGCGATCTGCACGCCAATGTCCGCCGCCTTCTGCTGCACACCGGCCCGCGCCGGATTGTCGAGGCGCATGGTGTTCAGCTGATTCTGAAGGCCGCGCCATTCCGCCTTGAGCGCCGCCAGCTGCACGTTCAGATCGCCGAGCTGTGCGCGAAGCGACGGCGTGTCGATCGTGCCGGCCTGGCCTGGCTTCGCTCGAGCTTGCGGGGTTGACGAAGCCGGCGCCGGCGGAGCGGACGGCGTTTGCGGCGCGGATGCCGATGGTGCGGCTGGCGACGACGATGTCTGCATGCGACTCCCTACGGCCAGGTGACGCGCGGGTTTCCGGTCCCGAGTATCATACGCCCCATGGCCGTGGAAATCATCCGGGACCCGCTCTGGAACAACATCCGGCTCGATCCGCTGGCGTCGGAGCTGATCGATACACCGGCCTTTCAACGCCTGCGCTACGTCCGCCAGCTGGGCCTGGCCTTCCTCGTCTATCCGGGCGCCACGCACTCGCGATTCGAGCACGCGCTCGGCACGTACCATCTGGCGCGGCGCACGCTCGGCCTCTTCGAGGAGCAGAGCGACTTCGACGCGGTTGGTCCCGAGCACTGTCAGCTCACGCGTATCGCGGCGCTGCTGCACGACATTGGCCACTACCCGTTCTCACATGCGCTCGAGGAGATCGGCGCGCTGCATCACGAGGAAGTCGCGCGTCCACTCATCGTCGACGGCGAGGTCGCCGAAATCCTGCGCCGCGAGCTGGGCCGCGACGCACCGGAGCGCATCATCGCGCTCATTCGCGGCGAGAGTGATGCGCCGCTTCAGGGACTGATCTCCGGCTCGATCGATCTCGACAAGCTCGACTATCTGCGCCGCGACGCCTTCATGTGCGGCGTGAGCTACGGCGAGATCGACGTCGATCGGCTGATCAACGCGCTCGCGGTCGTGCGCGATCCGGATACGAACGCGCCGCGCGTCGGCATGATCGAGAAGGGACTCTCCGCGCTCGAGAGCCTGCTCTTCGCGAAGTATCAGATGTATCGCAACGTGTACTGGCACCACGCGGTGCGCAGCGCGACGGCGATGTACAAGCGGCTCGTGGGCGACGCGCTCGATGCGGGAACGCTCGCCGCGCGGACGCTCGCCGGCTTTACGGACGAGGGCCTTCTGCACGACCTCGCGCAACGCGCGCCGAGTCCGATGTTGCGGGCGCTGCGCGAGCGAAAGCTCTACAAGCGCGCGTTCGAGTGTCCCGCCGCGGATCTCGCGCCGGGCGGCGGCGAATGGATCGCGGACGACCGTGCGCTCACCGTGGCCGTCGAGAATGCGATCGCGCGCGAGTGCGGATTACAGCCGGGTGACGTGCTGCTCGACTATCCGGTGAAGACGCAGATGCTGGGACTCGATCTGCTCGTGCAGCGGCCGTATGGCGAAGTGCGGCGGCTGACGGCGGAAGGATGGGAAGGTGCGGTCAACCTTCCCAAGCTATCGGACGAGTTCTATCGCTCGGCGCGGTGGTTGAGGGTGTTCACGACGCCGAGGGTGGCGGTGAAGCCAACGGCGGTTATCACGCTCGCGAACATGAATAGAGAGGAGGTTGCGGGACGGATCGCGGAAGGGAAAGCATTGCTCGGGTAGAGCGAACGGGCGCGAAACCGAACGGCGCCAGCCCATAAAGCGCCAGCTCATGAAGCGCCAACCCATGAAGCGCCAACCCATAAAGCGCCAACCCGAACTACGCAAATTCGAGCGACGCTGCGGCGTTCGAATTTGCGTAGCTCGGGCTGGCGATCTTCGGGCTGGCGCCGTTCGGGCTGGCGCCGTTCGGGCTGGCGCCGTTAGCCCTCGCTCTTACTTGTTTTTATATGCCGCATCCTGCCGGTAATAATCTCCGAGCAGATGCTCCGCGAAGTACTCGAACATGAGCCTATTGGTATAGGGCGTCATGTCGCCGTACGAATGCGGCTTCCCGGGCAGCATCATGAAGTCGAAGCGCTTGTCCGCCTTGATGAGCGCCTGCACCAGCCGAATCGTGTTCGCCGGATGCACGTTGTTGTCCATGTCGCCCGTCTCGAGGAGCAGGTTGCCCTTGAGATTGGCCGCGAGATCCACCGTCGTCGGCACGTGAATCTGGAACGTGTTCGTCGTGTCGTCGGCCGCGATCGAGCCGTCCATCAACGCCGCCACCGCCGACATCCCGGCGCCGTCGCGCACCGCGGGATTGCCGTTGCCGTCGTTCCGCGGACCACCCGCCGCGGCGCCCGACTGCACGATGTTCCGGCCGCCGCGCGGCGCGTTCTTGGCGATGATCTTCAGCCCGTGATACTGCTCGCTCCAGTTCTGATTATAAATATTGTTATCATGATTTCCTGATTCGCTCACGCCGACCTTGAAGAACTCGTTGTAGGGCGGCAGGAGCATGGCGGCCGCGGTGAGGAAGCCGCCGCCCGAGTGGCCGTAGATGCCGACGCGATTGAGATCGATGTAGCCGTGGCGCGCCGCCAGCTGCTCGATACCCGCCTTCTTGTCGGCCAGCGCGTAGTCGCGAAGGTTGTAATAGCCGAAGCCCTGATATTCCTGCGAGCGCTGCGGGCTGCCCCCGCGGTTGCCGATCTGAATCACGATGAAGCCCAGCTGCGCCAACTGCTGCGGCACGTTGCTCGCGCTGAACGGGTACGTCACGGACTCCGTTTGCGGGCCCGGGTACACGTTCGCGATGATCGGATATTTTTTCGTCGAATCAAAATCGACCGGCTTCCACATGTTGCCGTAGATGTCGGTGACGCCGTCCGCCGCCTTCGTGACGAACGTCTCGGGCATCCGGAAGCCAAGCTCCTTGATGCGCGAGATGTCCATCTCCTGCAGGTCCATCACCGGCTTGCCCGACGCGTCGCGCAGCACGGATTTCGGCACCAGGTCGATGCGCGAATAGCTGTCGACGAGCCACTTCTTGTTCGGCGAGAGCGCGGTCGTGTGCGTGCCGTTGCCCGCATCGACGAGCGTCAGCATGCTGCCGTCGAGATTCACGCGATACGTGTGCGTGTAATACGGATTCTCGCCCGCTTCGCGGCCCACGCCGGCGATGTACGCCACGCGCTTCACCGAATCGATGTCCACGATCCGCTCGGCGCGCCACGCCCCGCTCGTCACGGCGTTCTTGAGATGCCCGCCGTTGTCGTAGAGGTAGTAGTGTCCCCAGCCCGAGCGCTCCGACCACCACAGGAAGTCGCCGCCGGCGGTGATGTAGCGAACGTTCTGCCGCTCGCTCGAGTTGTCGGTGACGTCTTCCTTGAGAATTTGCGAAATCGCCTGCGTCGGCAGCGTGATGTCGAGCAGCTCGAAGTGCCGCTGCGTGCGGTCGCGGCGCACCAGCCGCAGATGATCCGAGCCCTTGCCGTTCCAGTGGATGTCGAACAGCCGCTGGTCCTTCCACTTCTTGATGTTGACGGGCGCGAGCTTCGTGTCGCCGCTCCGCCACACGAAGAGCTCTTCCTGACCGACGTTCTCCTCGCCGGGCATGGCGTAGGTGTACTCCATCAGCTCGGGGCGCGGGCTGTGAGTGTTGTTGACGAGGTAGAGCTCCTTCACGCCGCGCTGATCCATGCGCGTCACCGCGAACGACTTCGAGTCGGGCGCCCACACGACCTGGGCACGCACACGCGGGTCGCGATTCACGCCGCCGCGTCCGCCGCCGCCCTGCTGGTCGCCGATGTCGTCGATCAGATTCTGATTCTGGCCCTGCTGCGTCAGCTCCTGCTGCTGCCGCTCCTGCAGCGTATCGCGCGCGCCGAAGCTGTAGTACTTCGCGCCGTCGCGCGTGAGCTGCACGGTGTCCTTCGTCTTCGCGTTGACGATGAACAGGTTGTGATCGCGCGCGAACGCGAACATCGAGCTGTCGGGCGAATAGTTGTGGAAGTCGCCGCCGCGGCCGCCGCCGAACTGCCCGCCGCCGCCACCGCCGCCGGCGCCGCGTCCGCCACCCGCGCCGCCGCACGTGCTGAGCGAGTCGGCGCCCGTGCCCGGAACGGAATCGGCGGTCACCACTTGTTGGCCGCGCCCGCCACGTCCGCCGCGTCCCGCGCCACCCTGCGGCCCTGCCGGACCGAGGCGCTTGAGCGTTTCCGTCGCGACGGTCCATTCCCAGCGCGAGCTGTCCGCGACGAACGTGAACGTCTTCCGATCCTTCGCGAACGTCAGCGAGTTGAACGGAAGACTCTGTGGATCGTGCGCGTGATGGCTCTCTTCCGACAGCTGCGCCGCGAGCTTGCCGTGATCGAACAGCGGCTTCTTCGTCTTCGTCGTCGGCACGACGAGGAAGAACGTATTGCCGGTGTGATCCTTCCAGTCATAACAGAGCGAATCGCTCTGCCCGAGCCAGCGCGGATTCACCGCGGTCGTGTAGACGCGTGACCGCAGATTCTGCGGCGAGAATTTTTCGGCAAGCTGCCAATTGGCCTTGTTCGCGTGCTCCTGGGCGGCGAGTGGGGCGGCAAGTGGCAATGCCGCGAGCGCCAGGAGGGCGACGGATGCGGTGTAGCGCATAGGGTACGCCTGGAGGGAGGAGAGAGTGGGGACTCACCTTACTACGCCCACTAGAGATGCAGTGCTGTCACGGAGAGCGGAAGGGCCCGCCCGCGCCTGCCTACGCTTCGTCCGCCATCACCTGCACCACGATCGCCGTGATGTTGTCCAGTCCGCCGCGCCCGTTCGCTTCCTGAATCAGCGAATACACCTTCCGCTCGGGCTCCGCGCGCGACATCAGGAGCATCTGCAGCCGCCGGTCGTCCACCATGCCCGTGAGACCGTCGCTCGCGACGAGGTAAATGTCGCCCACCTTCACTTCGCCCTGATAGACGTCCGGCTCGACGTCCGGGCTCGCGCCGACGCAGCGCGTGATCACGTTGCTGTAGGGATGATACCGCGCCTGTTCCGGCGTCAGGAATCCCGCGTCGACCTGCTCCTGCACGTACGAGTGATCCTTCGTGAGCTGCGACAACGCGCCGTCGCGCAGGAGATACACGCGTGAGTCGCCGACCTGGCCGATGAGATACTTCGTCGGCGAGAGCATCAGCACCGACGCCGTGGTGCCCATCCCCTGCTTGTCGACTTCCGTGAGCGTGCGATCGTGAATGGTGCGATTGGCCTTCCGCAGCGCGTCGGTCAACTTCGCCGCCGCCGACTTGTCCTCGAGATCCCGCACCACACCCTGCAGCTCGCGCTCGACGGTCTGCACCGCCATCTCACTCGCGACTTCGCCGGCGGCGTGACCGCCCATCCCGTCGGCGACGATGAACAGCCCACGGTCGCGCGACGCGTTGACGGCGAAATTGTCTTCGTTTCCCGACCGGATCATCCCGACGTCGGTGCGAGCGGCGTGAAGCAGACGGACCATTTAGCGATTCAGCAGGAAGAAAGCGGCAGCCGCCCCGATGGCGAGTACGACGACACCCCAGATCCATCCCGGCAACCCCTTGCGTGGTTCCGGTGTTGCAACTGCCACCGTCTGCTGCGGCGCGGCCGGACGAGCCGCGGTCTCCCGCAGCACGGAACGGTCGACGCTCGCGATGGCGCGAGTCCCCTTGTTGGTATCGGCCCCAGAGTCCTTGGCCCGAAATACCGCCTTCACACCGCCAAATCTTATATCAGGTGCGCCATCCAACCGCCGCTCGGCCGCAATGCGCTGGCCGCCGACGTAGGTGCCGTTCGTCGAGCCAACGTCCACGAGATACCAGCCGTCGTCTCGCCGTTGCAGCTTGGCGTGGGTGTCCGAGACGCTGTCGTCCGCGATCACCACGTCGTTGTGCGCGCCGCGGCCGACATGCGCGAGCGGAACGCGAATCTCGTATTCCGTTCCCTTGGTCGGTCCTTCGTTCGTGATCTCGAGCACAGCGAGAACCGGCGCGGTGGATTTGGCCGGCGGTGCCTCCGGTACTGCCGACACCACTTCCGGCGTCGCGGCGGGCGGCGGTTCGGGGGCGGGTGCCGGTGCGGCTTTTGGAGCGGATGCCGGCACGTCGGCGTAGAAGCGGAATTCCTCGCTGCCCACGCGAATCACATCGGCGCGCGAGAGCACGAACGCCTGATCGACGCGGTTGCCGTTCACGAAGACGCCGTTCGCGCTGAAGTCGCGCACCTCGTAGCCCGTATCGACCGCCACGACTTCGGCGTGCTTGCGCGACACTTCGTTCTGCGCCACGACGACGCCCGATGCCGCATCACGGCCGATGATCAAACCGCCGGACGGGACCGCGTATTCCTTTCCGTCGACGAGCGACACGAGACGACCACCCGTTGCCGCCGTCGCGCGCGCGGGACCGCTGCGCTTCTGCGCCAACGCCGCGACGTCGTTCGCCGACACGTACTGCGTGGCACCGGCCTTGGTGTCGTCGGCGAAGAAGAGCTCGCGTCCTCCGATCTCGACTTTGTCGCCGTGAATGAGCGGCGTTGGATCGACGAGCGGCACGCCGTTCACGCGCACCGCCGCACTCGTCCCCGCGCGACGAATTACCGCCTGGCTGTCGATGGCAACGTCAACGATCGCCTGAACGCCGAGGTCCGGGTTTTCGTCAACCCGGACGTCGGCGTCCATGCCTGCGCCGACCCTGTTGGGACCCGGCCGCAGCGAATACTGCTGATCGTTGACCTTGATGACCGGCATGTGTGCGCTCAGCGCTACGGTCCGAGCAGGAGGAACGCGGCGCAGGCAACCATTCCGCGGCCGGCGTCGGGAACAGGAGGTACTCCGGCAGAAACTACCCCATCGGGCCTTGGACTGGCAAGCGTCATGAGCCCGCTGACGATGCGGATGATGCAGCGGATGATGCAGCGGATGATACATCGCGCAACGCGTCGCGCACCGCGCCGGCCTGCAAGCGATACAATCGGTCGTAGAGTCCGCGCTTCGCCATCAATTCACGATGCGTCCCACGCTCGCGCACGACACCGTGATGCAGCACGAGGATCTCGTCGGAATCGACAATTGTACTCAATCGGTGGGCGACCGCGATCGTCGTGCGCCCTTGCATCAGCGCCGCGAGTGCACTCTGAATTTCCGCCTCGATCTCGCTGTCGACGGCGCTCGTGGCCTCGTCGAGGACGAGCAGCGCGGGATCCGCCGCCACCGCGCGCGCGAACGACAACAGTTGGCGTTCGCCCACGCTGATCGACGCGCCGCGCTCGCCCAGCACCTGCGCGTAGCCATGCGGCAGCCGTCGAACGATGCGATCGGCGCCGACGCGCGACGCTGCTTCCGCGACCTGTTCGTCGGTCAGCGGATTAGAAAGTCTAATGTTGCTCAGCACGTCGCCGGCAAACAGAAAGATGTCCTGTTGGACGTAGCCAATGAGCGCGCGCAACCGCTCGAGCGGGATCTCTCGTGCGTCCACGCCGTCCACGAGAATGCGGCCGCGCTGCGGTTCATAGAAACGGAGCAAGAGGTTGATGATCGTCGTCTTGCCAGCGCCGGTGTGACCCACGAGCGCCAGCGACCGACCGGCCTCGACGTTAAAGCTCACACCCTTGAGGACCCACTCCGGCGACGCAAACTGGCCGTCATTGCGTGCGACATGGCCCGTATCGTATGCGAACCAGACGTTGTCGAATTGGACGCTGACGCCGGGCGTCGGGGCGTCGAGGCGCCGAGGCGTCGGGGCGTTCGTGACGGCAGGTCCGACGCCCCGACGCCCCGACGCCTCGACGCCAGGTGTATCGAGAAGTACGAAGACTCTCTCGCTCGCCGCCATCGCCTGCTGCAGCGTATTGAACTTGTCCGACAGATCCTGCAGCGGCTGGAAGAAGCGACGAACGAGTTGCAAGAACGCGGCGACGGTGCCCACGGTCAGCGAATGGATCTCGACACGGTGCGCGCCCGTGACGATCAGCAGCGCCAGCGCGATCGACGTCAGGATTTCGATCGCCGGGAAATACAACGCGTAATACGTGATCGACTCGAGGTTCGCGTCGAGATGGCCGCGATTCAATTCGTCGAAGCGCGCCGCTTCGTCGCGCTCGCGCCCGAACAGCTGCACGATGCGCATGCCCGTAATGCGCTCCTGCAAATACGCGTTGATGCGCGCGAGCTTCGCTCGAATGTCGCGATACGATTCGCGCACCTTCATCCGAAACACGTGCGACACCCAGTACACGAACGGGATGACGGCGAACGATGCGAGCGACAGCCGCCAATCGGTCACGAGCATCATCACGCTGATCGCGAGCAGCGTGAACAGGTCGCCGAGTCCGGCGACGACTCCCGAGGTGAAGAGCTCATTGAGCGATTCGACGTCGGACGTCACGCGCGTGACGAGACGGCCGACCGGATTCCGATCGAAGAACGGCACGGGCAGACGCTGGACGTGGGCGAAGATGTCGCGACGCAGATCGCGCATCACGCGCTGGCCCAGGAGGCTGGTGAGCATCGTCTCGCCGTACTGGCAGCAGAACGCCACGACGAGCGATGCCGCGAAGAACAGCGCGGCCTGGACGACGATGTGGACGTCGTGCGCGGGCAGCGCGACGTCAATGACGCGCTGCGTCATCAACGGGCCGACGAGCTGTGTGAGTCCGTCGATCATCAGGCACGCAAGCGCCGCCACGACGAGCCATCCGTATGGCCGCACGTAGGCGCCCAGCCGGCGCATGAGGCGCGAGTCGTACGCTTTGCCGACGACGTCTTCTTCGTGCATTGGTCCAAAGCTAACCGACGTGTTGGGCGGGCTTTCCGCCCGCGTCTGCCGCGTCTGGTATGTCCGTTGCTCTAGGTGGTGTCGACCCCCTTATCGGAGGATCAGCTATGGGTTTCATCGCGTGGATCGTGCTCGGCCTGATCGCGGGCGCGATCGCCAAGGCGATCATGCCGGGGAAGGATCCGGGTGGCATCATCGTGACGATTCTGATCGGGATCGTCGGCGCATTCCTCGGCGGCATCATCGGCAACGCAATCACCGGTGCCGGACTGAACGGTTTCTCGCTGTGGAGCATTCTGCTCGCGATCGTGGGATCGTTGGTGCTGTTGTGGATCTATCGTGCGGTCACTCGGACGCGCGGGACGACAACGATCTAGCGCTGGGCGATGGGCGTTGGGCGATGGGCGGGAGTTGCGGTGAATCCGCGGCTCCCGCTTCGTCGTTAGAGTTGGTGAGTCGGTGCTGACCACTCTCCGCTAAGTGACGCCCAGCGCCCATCGCTCATCGCCCAGCGCACATGCCTCTCTGGCTCTCTTGGATTCTTCTCGGCCTGATCGCCGGCTCGCTGGCCAAGTTCCTCATGCCGGGGCGCGATCCCGCGGGCTGCATCTTCACGATCTTCCTGGGGATCGTTGGCGCACTGCTCGGCGGGTGGATCGGGACGAAGCTGGGCTGGGGGACGGTCGATGCAGGAACGCTCGATCTCCGAGACATCGGGATCGCGACGTTTGGGGCGATCATACTGCTGGTGATTGGCAGGTTGGCGAGGCGACGGAAGTAGCACCCCTGTCATCCTCGCGAGCCGAAGGCGAGTCGAGGATCTGCTCTTCGGAACAGCGTTCACACAAGCAGATCCTCGATTCGCTCGCTCCACTCGCTCGCGAGGATGACCGTCGCTTCGCCCTTTCTTCGGTCCCCCGCATTCCGCTAAATTTCGACGAATGAAGGATTTCATCGTCGTCCGCGGCGCACGGCAGCACAACCTGAAAGGGTTCGACCTCCAGATTCCGCGCCGCGCGTTCACGGTGATCACCGGACCGTCGGGTTCCGGGAAATCCTCCCTCGCGTTCGACACCATCTATGCCGAGGGGCAGCGGCGTTACGTCGAATCGCTGTCGGCGTACGCGCGCCAGTTCCTGGAGCGCATGGAGAAGCCGGACGTCGACTCGATCGACGGCCTCTCTCCCGCCGTCGCCATCGAGCAGAAGAATCCAACGAAGACGTCCCGGTCGACCGTCGGCACCGCGACCGAGATCTACGACTACCTGCGCCTGCTGTGGGCGCGGGTGGGCCGCACGTTCTGCCCGCTCTGCGGCCGCGAGATGAAGCCGGATACGGTCCAATCGGTGACGGACACGATCCTCGCGCTGCCCGCGGGGACGCGCTTCTACGTCACGTATCCGCTCGCGCTGTCGCACGAGGTGACGCACGAAGTCGTCGTGGAGAACTTGCGCGCCCAGGGCTTCGTCCGCGTCGTCGTCGACGGCGCCGTGAAGCATCTCGATGATCTCATGAGCGAGAATATCGACGTCACGTTCGCGAAGCAGTTGCTGGTGGTCGTCGACCGTCTCGCGGTGAGCGACGAAGCCAGGAGCCGACTTCCGGAAGCCGTGGGTACCGCATTTCGCGAAGGCGACGGCGACTGCACGATCGTCTTCACCGAGCCGGTGTCGGTTCCCGCCCACACGCCCACACGCCCATACGCCCAGACGCCCGTTCTCAGATTCACCGAACGCTTCGAATGCCCCAACGACGGCACGCGCGCGCCGTCGCCGACGCCGCAGCTCTTCTCCTTCAACAGCCCCCGCGGCGCCTGCAAGCGCTGCAACGGCTTCGGCGCCACGCTCGAGTATGATGAAACGCTCATCGTGCCCTACCCCGCGCGTTCATTGCGCGAGGGCGCGATCGCGCCGTGGACCATGCCGCGCTACGAGAACAAGCGCCGCGCGCTCGCCGAGTATGCGAAGAAGGAAGGCATCTCGATGGACACGCCGTGGGAGAAGCTCTCCAAGGCGGCCCGCGAAAAGCTGCTCCGCGCCAAGGTCCGCGGCTACAAGGGCATCTTTCCCTTCCTCGTCGATCTCGAGGAGAAAAAGTACAAGCAGTATATTAGAGTTTTCTTACGGCAGTACCAGACCGCGCAGGAGTGCCCGGATTGCCACGGCACCAAGCTCCAGCCCGAATCGCTGCAGGTGCGCCTCGGCGGCCGGACCATCGCCGAGGTGAGCGAGCTGCCGGTGGACCAGCTGCTCGCGTGGCTCGACACGTTCGAGATGACGGAGTTCGAGCGCCAGGTGGCCGGCCACATTCTGAAGGAAGCGCGCGACCGCGTGCAGTTCCTGTGCGACGTCGGCCTCAATTACCTGACGATGAATCGCGCGACGCGCACGCTCTCCGGCGGCGAAGCGCAGCGCATCGGCCTCGCCAACTCGCTGGGCTCGCAACTCGTCGACACGCTCTACGTGCTCGACGAGCCGTCGATCGGCCTGCACTCGCGCGACATGGACCGGCTGCTGCGGCTGTTGCATCGTCTGCGTGATACGGGCAACACCGTGCTCGTGGTCGAGCACGACCCCGACGCCATTCGCGCCGCCGATCACATGGTGGAGCTCGGACCGGCGAGCGGCGACAAGGGCGGCCAGCTCGTGTTCAACGGTCCGATCTCACGGATCGCGGAGAGTCCGCTCACCGGCGCGTACATGACGGGTCGGCGCGAGATTCCCGTCCCCGCCGAGCGGCGGCGGCTGGGCCCAAGGTGGCTGACGCTGACGGGGGCCCGCGAGCACAACCTCAAGGGCGTGGACATCAAGATCCCCCTCGGCGCCATCACCGCAGTGACCGGAGTTTCCGGTTCTGGAAAGAGTACTCTCATACACGACGTGCTGGCACGGGCGCTCGAGACGCGCCTGCACGGCGAACATTCGGCCAAGCAGCACCTGGGCGAGGTCGTCGGCGCGTTCGATACGATCACCGGCGTCGAGGCGCTGGACGACGTCGTGGTCATCGACCAGAGTCCGATCGGCAAATCGCCGCGGTCGAATCCCGTGACGTACGTGAAGGCGTACGACGAGATCCGGCGTATCTTCGCCGACGCACCGCTGGCGCGCGAACGCGGCTACACGGCCGGCACGTTCAGCTTCAACGTCGCGGGCGGACGCTGCGAGACGTGCGAGGGGGCGGGCTATCTCGAGGTCGAGATGGTGTTCATGGCCGACGTGTTCGTGCCGTGCGACGATTGCGGCGGCAAGCGATTCAAGCCACAGGTGCTCGACGTGCGCGTGCACGGCAAGAACGTCTTCGAGGTGCTCGACCTCACCATCGACGAAGCGATCCGCTTCTTCCCGCGCGAAGAGAAGCTCGGCCAGGCGCTCTGGCAGCTGCAGCAAGTCGGCCTGGGCTACCTGCGACTGGGTCAGGCCGCGACGACGCTCTCGGGCGGCGAGGCACAGCGGCTCAAGGTGGCGCGCGAGCTGGTGTTCGGCGCGAAGAAGAGCGGCAAGAAAGTGTACATCATGGACGAACCGACGACCGGCCTGCACCTGGACGACATTCGAAAACTGTCACAGGTGTTCGACCGGCTGGTCGACGCGGGCCACACGCTCATTCTGATCGAGCACAACATGGACGTGATCAAGCTCGCGGACTGGGTGATCGATCTGGGTCCGGAGGCGGGCGATCGTGGTGGCGAGGTGGTGGCGTCGGGGCGGCCGGAGGAGATCGCGAAGGTGAAGCAGTCGTACACGGGCCAGTGGCTGCGCACGGTTCTGCCCGGCTTCACGGAGTATGAACAGACGCGGCCGAAGAAGGTGGCGGCCGAGCAGCGAGTGCCGGCGGCGGTGTAGGCGCAAGCTGTCATCCTTCGCTGCGCTCCGCTTCGCTCAGGATGACAGAGCATAAGTAACGATGCTCCTTGCGGTTGGACGCAGTTGACTTGGTCCTTCGCCTCGCTACTTTTCCTTGTCTGATCCCCGATAGCTCAGTTGGTAGAGCGCTCGACTGTTAATCGAGTGGTCGTAGGTTCGAGTCCTACTCGGGGAGTACAAAAGGGTCCGGCGAGTCAATCGCCGGGCCCTTTTCTTTTTCGCGAGGTGGTCCAACGGCCCCATGAGCGAAGCTAGACGGAAAGAACGACAATCCAACCCGTTCACCCTCGGAGCGGCTTAGGAGCGCACAAAATCATAAAGCAGCGTCAGGTCGTATCCATCCGCCGCGCGGAGCGCAGCGAGATAGGCCGATCGAGCGGCGGTGACTTTAAGGAGATCGCTATTTCCCCACGTAAATGGCGGACGCCCCATTCGTCGCAGCAGCAGGTCCGTCGCAAGTCTTGCGTGGCGACCGTTTCCGTTGGGCCACGGGTGAATTCGAACCAGCTCGTGGTGATAGCGCGCCGCGATACGATCCAAGTCTTCAGGCGACCGATTGGCAGACTCATACTGAGCCTTGAAGTTCGCCGCAAAGTCGTGCATCGCGTTCTGAACCGCGTGGGCAGGTAAAGGAGACGGGTTCTTCATCGTTTGTCGGAACGTCCCTGCCCAGTCCCAAACGGATCCGAACATGCGGCGGTGCAGGTCACGCAGGTCGTTCACGGAGAAGGGATCGAAATTTCGCTTTTTTGCGGCCCACTCCGTGGCAGCTTGAATGTTCACAGCCTCGAGCTGGTTCAAGTCCCCGCGTGTCTTGGCAGCGACTCGCAGCCCTTCTTGCTCATCTTCATCAAGCGGAGTGGCTCCCTCGACGACTTCGTCTGCAGGCTCAGTCAATCCGGCCTAATCCCAAAGCTCTGAGCGGCGCTCGGTCAGCCATTTCGCAGTATCCGCGTCGAGGCTTAACGCGTCTCCGACGGATTCGTCCTGCGCCTCGAGTCGCATCGTGTGGATGAGCCTGTCTCTCTCAGCCAGGGCCTTCGCACGAGCCCGATCATTGACGGCGTGTTCGAGCGGCTGCCTCGGTACCAGTGCGACAACGAGTTCGCAATTGAGAGCCTCGGCTGCGTTTCGCAGGGCGCGTAACGTCACTTTGCCGCTGCTTTCGCCGCGCTCGAGTGAGGCAACGCTCTGGCGCGTCACGTCGAGTCGGCGCGCGAGCTGCTCCTGGCTCATCCCTAGTGCGGTTCGAATTGCCTTGATCCACCCCCCAGGAGGGGCGGCAAGGGCTCTCAACGCCAAGCGACTCAGTTCGCTGAAATGCCGGTCGAGCTGTCGAAGCTGCAACGTTGCGAACTCAACCGGCGGCTGGCTTGGGCGACCGCGCTTTGGCTTCCGTGACATTGCTCGAGTACCCATATTGGGATGGCGGAGACCTGTTTTTCGTGTCCTTCTCAGCAGATTTTGAGCAAAGAAACACTTGCTTTACATAGAATTTAAGCAATTGACCATTTGCTTTAAGTACGAAAAAAGCATATAATATTTTGCTTTAAATCGCACAAAAGCAAGTTATTTTTTACTTTACTCGCCGAAAAATAACTGTTTTTTGCTTTAAGGGCGAACATATCCGTTCGCTGTCCCACCACCGCCCTCCCGCCGGGGAGTTTGCATTCCGCGCGACACTCCGCCGAGATGACCGTCGACAGCGTGTTCATCGTTCTCCTGTCCGTCGCGATGGTCGTCGCGATCGTCGCGCGACGCTTCGGCTTCCCCTACACCGTCTCGCTCGTCGTCGCCGGCATCGCGCTCGGCGCGCTGCACGTGGTGGAACCGCCGCATCTCACACGCGAGCTGCTGTTCACCATCTTCCTGCCGGGATTGCTGTTCGAGGCGTCCTACGCGCTGAACTGGATTGCCTTCCGCCGGCACCTCATCGGGATCCTGCTCCTCGCGGTCCCCGGCGTCATCGCCACGATCGCGATCACGGGCGCGCTCACCGAGGTCGCGCTCTCGACGCTCGGGTTGACGGTTGGATTCTCGATGACGCTGGCGTTCGTGTTCGGCGCGATCGTCGCCGCGACCGATCCCGTCGCGGTGACGGCGCTGTTCCGCCAGATGCGCGTCCCCGTCGAGCTGGCGGTGCTGATCGAAGGCGAGAGCCTCGTCAACGACGGCACGTCGATCGTCCTGCTCGCGCTCATTCTCGGTGTCGTCACTGGAGCCCCGGCCAGCGTCCCGCGGCTCGGGGCGAGCTTCATGCTCGTCGCGGGAGGCGGAGTGGTCGTCGGTGTCGCCATCGCCTGGATCATCACGCAGGCCATTCGCCGCATCGACGATCCCATGATCGAGATCACGCTGACGATGATCGCGGCCTACGGCTCCTTCGTCGTCGGCGAGCGCTTCCACGTCTCCGGCGTGATCGCCACGGTGGCCGCCGGCCTGCTTTGCGGCAGCTACACGCGCCCCGTGGCGATGTCGGAAACGACGCGCGTCGCGGTATCGTCGTTCTGGGAATACATCGCCTTCGCGCTGAACTCGGTGGTGTTCCTGTTGATCGGGTTCGCGGTGCCGCTTGGCGATCTCGCGAGATTCTGGAGAGAGATCGCGATCGCGTACGTGGCGATGACCGTGGCGCGGGCCGGCGTCGTTTATCTCGTCGATGCGCTGAGCCAGCGCACGACGCGAGCGTGGCCGAGGGGCTGGTCGCACATTTTGCTGTGGGGCGGACTGCGCGGTGCGCTGTCGATGGTGTTGGCGCTGTCGCTGCCGGCGAGCGTCCCGCGGCGCGACCTCATCGTGGCGATGAGCGTCGGCGTCGTGGTCCTCTCGTTGTTGCTGCAGGGAACGACGATGGGGGCGCTGCTTCGCGTCACCAGAGTTGCCGTTGCGCCCGCTACGCCGCCGTAACGCTGAACACGCCGTCGCGCTGGCACGTACGGTGCCCATTTGTCTTCGTTGGTGTACCACATCACACCCCGCACACCCCGCGCAGAGACCTCGAGAACATGACGTATCGCAGTGAATTGATGCTCTCCTTCGCCGCAGCCGGCGCCGTCGCGCTCGCCGCATGCAGCGGGAAGCCGAGCGCCAAAGCGGCCACGCCCGACAGCACCAGCGCGCACGCGAGCAGTTCGCCCGCCGGCAACGGCTCGAACGGCACCGCCGGCGGCGACGTCGTCAGCAGCGACTCCGCCGCCGCATCGCGCGCGTCCGCGATCGCCGGGCCTGTATCGCTCACCGCGTTCCTCAAGGGCGATACGAACAGCATGAACTTGAACCCCGGTCGCACCAAAGCCGATGAGGCCGAGTATCGCTCGGCTATTCGCGCCGGGGCGAAGAAGGTCGACACGTGGCCGAAAGGCCCGACGCGTCTCGCCGGCTCGCTGCTGCCGGAAAACCGCATCGTCGCCTACTACGGCAACCCGCACTCGAAGAAGATGGGCGTGCTCGGCGAGTATCCCGAGGATCAGATGTTGTCGATGCTCGACAAGACCGTTGCCGAGTGGCGCAAGGCCGATCCGACGACGCCGGTCATTCCCGCGATTCACCTCGTGACCGTCGTCGCATCGGGTGATCCGGGCGCGGACGGCGGCTGGCGCCGGCGCGAGAACCCGCAGACGATCGAGAAGGCGTACAACTGGGCGAAGAGCCGCAAAGGGCTGCTGTTCGTCGATATCCAAGCGGGGCACAGCACGCTGCAAACCGAGTTGCCGCTGCTCCTCAAGTATCTCGAGCGGCCGGACGTCCATCTGGGCGTCGATCCCGAGTTCTACATGCACTACAAGCGCGAAGGCGTTCGGCCGAGCGCGAAGGTCGGACAGATGATGGCGAGCGACGTGAACTATGCGATTCAAACGCTCGACAAGCTGGTCACCGAACACAATCTGCCGCCGAAGATCCTGATCGTGCATCGCTTCCGCTCCGACATGGTGCCCGATGCCGAGAGCATCAAGCCCACGCCGCACGTGCAGGTGGTGATGGACATGGACGGCTGGGGTCCGCCGTGGCTCAAGTTCGATTCGTACCGCGACTACATCGTCGCGCACCCGGTCGAATTCACGGGATTCAAGCTCTTCTACCACAACGACGTCCGGAAAGGCGACGCCTTGCTGACGCCGCTCGAGGTGCTCCGCTTGCTTCCGAAGCCCCTGTACATCCAATATCAGTAGTGAGTTTTGAACATGGTTCCTCACTACGGCGCTTCGCACCTTCGCTCGGAATTCCGCGGGTAGCGATAATTCTTTGCTCTATGGCCGTCCCGATTGGGGCGGCCATTTCGCAATCGGCGCCACTCTCGCCGGCATCGGCGACCGAGCGGCATTCGCTGACGCTGCGCATCGACAACGACGCGTTCGATTTCTGGATGCTGCCGTGGAATCGTCCGGACGACGAGTACACGAGCGGCGTGCACATCGACTACGACGGTGGCGATGCGCCGATCTGGGCGCGCGCGTTTCTTGGCGGCCGCGAATCATGCGTGGTCGGCGCGCGGAGTTGTCGTTCGGCGCGCATGGAGCTCGGACAGGACATCTATACGCCGTCGGTGAGTGTCGACAGCGCCCATGCCGCTCCCGGTTCGCGTCCCAACGCGGGCTGGTTGTTCCTGTCGCAGACCGCGCGTGCGCTCGACGAGCACCGAAGCGATGAATTCACGCTCACGGCCGGCGTCACGGGCGCTCCGTCGCTCGCGCGCTACATGCAGGCGTTGGCACATCGGGCGGGGCCCGCGTTCAACCGCCCCACGGATTGGTCGCGGCAGCTGGGATTCGAGCCCGGCATTGTTGCGCGCGTCGAGGAACGACGCCGCGTCTCGCTCATCGAGAGCGACGCATTCGGTGCCGACATACTTCCGCGAGTCGCCGCGTCCGTCGGCAACGTGATCACGAACGCCGAGCTCGGGCTCGATACGCGGGTTGGCGTGCATCTGCCGCATCCGTGGCTGGTCGAGGCGAATCGATTCGCGCTGACACTCAGCGCCGGCGCGAGTGGACAAGCCGTCGCGCGCAATCTCTTTCTCGACGGCAACACGTTCAAGCGAAGTGTTCACGTGGGCCATGAGCCTTTCGTGTTGTCGGGCAACGCCGGTATCGAGCTGCGCTACGAGGAGTTCACACTCGGGTACCGCGCGCAGAGCGATTCACGCGCCTACGCGCTTGGCCCGAAGTGGCATCCGTGGGCGACGCTCGTGGGCGGCGTCAGCGTGGATCGCTGACGTCGTTTATCGTCACACGAATGAGATGATCGAGCAGTGGATATGTTCGATCGACGTACGCGTTGCCGCCCGCGACCAACGGTCCCTGCTTCCCCGCTCTCACGCCGCCGCCCGACGTCTCGCCGTACCCTGAGTACAGTCGATCCACGACGTCCATGCCGCGCACCACGCGGCCGATCGGCGAAAAGCCCTGCGCGTCGAGGCGTGAGTTGTCGACGAGGCTGATGTAGAGCTGCGTCGTGCGCGCGTTCGGGCCGGTCATTGCGAACCCGATCGTGCCGCGCACGTTGCTCTGCTTCACGGAATCGTCCGCGAACGTGCGAGTCGCCCAGACGGCATTCACGCGCGGATCGCCGGCGATGCCGAACTGGACGATGAAGTTCGGCACCACCCGCGAGAAGCGCGAGTCATCGAAGTACCGAGCGCGCGCGAGTTGATAGAATCGATCGGCGCCGTGCGGCGCCCAGTCGCGGTGAATCTCGAGCACGAAGTCCCCCTTCGTCGTCGAGACGGTTGCGTCGTAGAGGTCGGGGGCGCGCTGCCGCCAGTATTCGACATTCGGGTGAAGGAGCGGCGCGGAGTGGCAACTCGCCGCGACCGTCATTCCGAGCGCAGCGAGGAATCTGGCGTCACGGTAGAGTGGGCGGGCTCTCAGACCAACACGGAAGATCCCTCGCGTCGCTCGGGATGACATGCCATTGTTACAAGCATGCGACTCCATAGCCTCATCCTCCTCGCGCTGGCCACGTCGGTTCAGGCGCAAACGAAAGTCCTCGAGTTCAAGAACGTCGTCGACGGCAACGGTCTCGTCACACGAAACGGTGTCATCATTGTCGACGGCGACAAGATCACACGAATCGCCGGTCCGCGCGACGCCATCCCCGCGAATGCCCAGGTCATCGACCTGACGCGCTACACCGCGGTTCCAGGCATGATCGACGTGCACACGCACATCACCTACGCGTACGATCCCGACGCGGGCGGCGATCCGTGGCGCCAGCCGCAACGTCCGCTCGAGCTGACGTTCAAGCTGCAGCGCCAGAACTTGATTCACACGCTCGAAACCGGCGTGACGACCGTCCGCGACCTCGGCGCGTCGAACTATGCGGATCTCGCGCTGCGCGACTCGGTGAACAAGGGCGTCTTCGTGGGGCCGCGCATCTTCGCCGCGGGGTACGGGCTACAGCGCGCGCGCCCACCGTATCGACCGAACACGGACACGACGAAGACCGCACGCGGCCGCGTGTTCAACATCTCGCAAATCCCCGACGCCGTGAAGCAGCAGGTGGATGCGGGCGTCGACTACATCAAGATGTATGCGTCAACGGGCACCGGCGCCGACGTGTCGGGCAACGAAACCTTCTCCGCCGACGAGATCAAAGCCGCCGTGGATGCCGCGCATCAGTACGGCAAGCGCATCGCGATTCACTCCTACGGCCCGGAGGGCGGCCGCGATGCGGTGCGCGCGGGCACCAACACGCTCGAGCATTCGGTGAGTCTCGATGACGCCACGCTGGCCGAGATGGCGCGGCGCGGCATCTACTACGTGCCGACGATCGACCACAATCGCTACTACGCCGAGTACGCGAAGGAGTATCGCTATACGCCGCGGCAGGTCGCGGGACTCGACTCTTTCCGGCTGCTCAACATCGAGACGGCTCGTCGCGCGATCAAAGCCGGCGTCAAGCTCGGAATGGGTTCGGACGCGGTGCACGAGATGTTCGGGCAAAATACGCACGAGCTCCACTGGCTCGTCGAAGCCGGACTCACACCGGCGCAGGCGCTCGGGGTGGCGACGGTCAACGGCGCCGAGATTCTCGGAATGGAGAAGTCGCTCGGCCGGCTTCAACCGGGGTACTACGCCGACATCGTCGCGGTCGACGGAGATCCGTTGAGGGATATGAGTGTACTCATTAATGGAGTGAAATGGGTCATGAAGGGCGGGCAGGTGGTGGTTGACAAGAGATAGCTGAAGGCGATAGACCGGCGAATGGAAACGGCGAACCGAGAGAGCGAACCGAGAGAGCGAACCGAAACAGCGAACCGAAACAGCGATTGGAAAGATCGCCGTTTCCGTTCGCTGTTTCGGTTCGCTCGTTCAGTTCGTTGTTTCGGTTCGCCCGTTCGGTTCGCCCTTCGCAGTTGCTCTACCGGATCGGTATCGCCACCATGATCTGATGGACGTGCGATACCCCGGTCTCGATCGTGAGCGGTGAGCTCGGCGCCGCGATCACCCCGCCGGTCGACGCCGCGGGCACCGTGACCTTGTCCCCGCTCGCAAAAAACGAAAAGTCCGTGCAATCGCTCGGCCCACACGTGCGCCGGTAGGTGTACTGCACCGTCATCTCCTTCGTTCTCCAGCGCAGCCCGAGACTTGGCGTCCACTCCGTCCACCCTTCGTCGTCGAAGCGATCGTTCGCCTGCACGTGATTCACCTGATGCAGTCGATAGTTGATCGCATACACGCCGAGGCCGAGCTGCCACGTGAACACCGAGGCCGTGTCGTCGTGGATCAGAATGTCGTGGCCGATGCCGATGCGCATCTTCGCATTCGTGAACGTGAAGTGGTTATCGACCGTTCGCGCGCCGGCGAGCAGCGTACCGCCACCGACGATCGCGGTATCGCGCGCCGCCGTGCCCCACGTGTTGCTGACCATCGGCTCCTCGATCACGTCCGCGCCGAACGTCGTGTGGCCGAACATCCGAGCGGCGCCGATGCCGGCGTTGAACCCGTACGTCGTTCCGGGATCGCGCGGAATGTTCTGAATCTGATAATTCGGGATTTCGGGATGCGACAACCGGTTGACCGTCGCGAGCCAACCCACGCGCCATCCCTCCTCGCCAACCGGCTGCACGTACTGCGTGTGCAGGCCCCAGATCTTCGTATGATCCGCGTTGTGATCCGTCCGCTGCGTCGTCGTCGAGCTCGTCGGCGTGAACGTGAACGTCGTGTAGTGCACGTCTTCACTCATGTTGGTGTTGTTGTTCAGCAGCAACACCTCCAATCGCCGCGCGCCCCACATCTTCGTCAACCCTAGCCGGAAGTCCGTGAGCGTTCCGGATTGCACGATGCGATCGCTGCCCGCGTACAACAGATCGACGCCGTCGAGCGCGTTCAGTCCGGCCACGTACGCCGACGCGCCAACTGAGACGTCGCCCGGCAGTCGCCGCGCGAGCACGACCGTGGCGTATTGATTCGACGCCGTGCGATCGCTGATCGCGTTCCCCGGACCATGATCCAGCTCTTGCAACGCGAACACGACCCCGCCCGACCAATTGCCCATGGCTCCGAGTCCGCCAAGCGGCAGCGTGTGTCCCCCGCCGCGGCCCGCGCTGATGCCGTGCGAGAACGGATTCGTGAAGATCGTTCCCACCTTCACGTTCGTCGCCTTCGCGGGATTCACGAATGGGTCGGCCAGCGTGTCGTCGAGCGCGATCGATACGCCGGCCATGCCCGCGCGCGCCGACGGGATGATCGAGAACTGCTCGTCCTGGTGGATCGGTACCGTCTTGGGCGTCACGAGCTGGCCGCGCGCCGTTGACAGCGCGCCGAGCAGCATCGGTACGGCGACGAACGTACAACGACCCGCGTGTCTGACAAAACACGACCGCATGCACACCTCTTCAGCAAATGGTGAACGAGCGTGGGCGCAACTGCCCGCGTATATTTCCTCCCGACCGCACTCCCCCAAATGCCGAACCAGACTACCTCACCCACCGGTCACCCAACCGACAGCGGCGCTTCGAAGGCCATCGTCGGCGTGATCATGGGCAGCGCATCGGACTTGAAATACATGCAGCCGGCGATCGACCTTCTCGCCGAGCTCGGAGTGCCGCACGAAGCACGCATCGTCTCGGCGCATCGCACACCGGACTGGATGTTCGAGTACGCATCGACCGCCGAGGCGCGCGGTATCGAAGTCATCATCGCGGCGGCCGGCGGCGCGGCGCATTTGCCCGGCATGGTCGCCGCCAAGACCTCCGTGCCGGTCCTCGGCGTGCCGATTCCCGCGACGATGCTCAACGGACTCGATTCGCTGCTGTCGATCGTGCAGATGCCGAAGGGAGTTCCCGTCGGCACGCTCGCGATTGGCGAGCCGGGTGCGATCAACGCCGCGCTGCTCGCGACGTCGATCGTGTCCATTCAACGGCGCGAGCTTCGCTCGCGCCTCTCAGAGTGGCGCAAGCGGCGCACGGACGACGTGCTCGCGAACACCAACGTCGCGCGGAGCTGATGGCACCGATCCTTCCCGGCGCAACCATCGGCATTCTCGGCGGCGGCCAGCTTGGCCGCATGACGGCGATGGCGGCGCGCACGCTCGGCTACAACGTGCACATTCTCGATCCCGACGCGAACTGCGCGGCCAGCGCCGTGGCCGATCGCGTCGTCGCCGCGAAGTTCGACGATGCGGACGCCGCTGAGGATCTCGCGCGTCAGTGTGACGTCGTCACGCTCGAGATCGAGCAGATCGGACGCGACGCGCTGGCTGCCACGCAGCGTCACGCGCCGCTGCGTCCCGGCGCGAGAATTCTCGAAATCATCCAGGATCGCGCGAAGCAGAAAGCGTGGCTCACCGAGATCGGCGTGCCGATCGGGCCGTATCGCGAAGTGCGCACCACCGCGGATCTCGTCGAGACGTACCAATCACTCGGGCCGTTGTTCGTGAAAGCGTGCCACGGCGGCTACGACGGTCGGAGCCAGGCACGCGTGACGAGCCTCGACGGCATCGCCGAAGCATGGCTCTCGCTCGGTGAGCGGCACTCGGTGGCCGAGCAGGCGTTGCCGCTCGATCTCGAGCTGTCGATCATGGTCTGCCGTCGCCCGAGCGGTGAGATCAAGTTTTATCCGCCGGCACTCAACTATCACGAGAATCAGATTCTCTCGTGGTCGGTGCTTCCGGCGCCGCTGCCCCCCGCCGTCGTCGCCGAGGCGGAGTCGATCGCGCGCACGATCGCGGATGGATTTCAGCTCGAGGGAATTCTCGCCGTCGAAATGTTCCTGCTCGCCGATGGTCAGCTGCTCGTGAACGAGCTCGCGCCGCGTCCGCACAATTCGTTTCATGAAACCGAAGTCGCGTGTTCGACGAGCCAGTTCGAGCAACTCGTGCGCGCCGCGTGCGATCTCCCGCTTGGCGACACGTCGGTGCTGCGGCCGGGCGCGATCTACAATTTGTTTGGCGATCTGTGGGAATCTGGATCACCGCGCTTCGACGCGGTGCTGGCGCATCCTGGCGTGCGGCTTCATCTCTACGGCAAACGCGGGGCGCGTCCCGGACGCAAGATGGGCCATCTGTCAGCCACCGGCCGCACACCCGAGGAAGCGTTGGATCGCGTGCGCGCCGCATACGCAGAACTCACCGGAACTCCATCATGATCAAGACCTCTCTCGCTTCGCTCGCTGCAGTTGTAACGCTCGTCGCCTGCAAGACATCCGGCTCGCCCGCGGTCAATCCCTCGTCGGCCAACCCCGCGGCCGCGCCAATGCAGGTCGTCGTGCCCGAGACATTCTCGTCGGCCACCGCGATACTGCACGACGCCAGCGGCAAGCAGGTTGGACGCGTGACGTTCGCCGACAGCTATGCCGGCGTCGTCGTCGACGGAACGGTGAACGACCTGGGACTGGGCTCGCACGGCATTCACATTCACGCGATTGGAAAATGTGAACCGCCATTCACAACCGCGGGCGGCCATTTCAATCCCGGCCAACGGCAGCACGGATACCTGAATCAGCATGGGCCGCATCTCGGCGATCTGCCGAATCTCGACACGCCCGCCTCGAGCTCGCTGCACTTCGAGGCGCTGCTGCCGAACGTCACGCTGAAAGGACAGAACGCCTTGCTCGATGCCGACGGTTCGGCCGTCGTGGTGCATGCCGGCCGCGACGACTACAAGACCGATCCCGCGGGCAACTCGGGCGGCCGCGTCGCCTGCGGTGTGATCACGGCGAATTAGTAGAATTAGCGAGTCGTGCGCATCGCGGACTTTACGCTCGAGCGCTACTTCGCGCGTTGGGAGTTCGCGGTGCGCCACGTGTTGTGCGCGTCGGACGTCGAGCCGTACAGTCTCTCCGAATTGTTGGAGCTGGCCGACGACGACGCGCGGCAACGCTGGGAGCATCTGAGTCTCGGGTACACCGAATCGCTTGGCCTGCCCGCGCTGCGCGAAGAGATCGCGCGATTGTACGACACGGCGAGCGCCGACGACGTGCTCACGTTCGCGGGCGCCGAGGAAGGCGTGTTTCTGACGATGCACGCGCTGCTCGGGGCCGGTGACCACGCGGTCGTCGTGTGGCCGGCGTATCAATCGCTGTACGAAGTCGCGAAGTCGATCGGCGCCTCCGTCACGATGGTGCCGCTCTCGCCGCGCGACTGGTCGCTGGACGTGGATGCAATCGCCGCGTCGATGCAGCCGAATACCAAAGTCATCGTCATCAACTTCCCGCACAGTCCAACAGGTGCGCAGGTCGGCGCCGATCAGCTGGCGCGCGTCGTTGCGATCGCCGAGCTGCACGGGGCGCATCTCTTTTCGGACGAGGTGTATCGCTTGCTCGAGCACAGCGCGCCACGGCTGCCCGCGGCCGCCGATTGCTCGGAACGCGCGATCAGCCTCGGCGTGATGTCGAAGTCGTTCGCGCTCGCCGGACTACGAATTGGGTGGATTACGACGCGTGATGCGTCACTCAGAAAACGCGTTGCGTCACTCAAGGATTACACGACGATTTGCAGCAGCGCCCCGAGCGAAGTGTTGTCGCTCATTGCGCTACGCGCGCAGGATCGTGTAATCGCGCGGGCGCGCGGGATCATAGACAAAAATTTGTCTCTGCTGGATAAATTTTTCTCTCGTGGCGGCGGCCGCTTTCGCTGGGTACGGCCGCGCGCCGGCAGCGTGTGCTTTCCCGAGTATCTCGGCGGCAACGTCGATGAATTCAGCGCGCGGCTCGTCGAGCGGGAAGGCGTACTGCTTTTGCCGGCGTCACAGTTTGGGTATTCGGGAAATCACTTCCGTCTTGGGTACGGACGCCAGGACATGGGTGTCGCGCTGGAGAAGATGGACGCGTTTGTCGCCCGGTGAGTACAGAGCCTACTGGCGTACCGGCACAAGCATTACCACGGACAAACGGCGGACCACTGCGGACAGGCACGGAGACGGCGTCAACTGCAGTCAACTGCTGTTGAATGACTTTTTAGAACACCTCAGGACGCAGAGATTCGCGAAGCATCCCGAGGGTGTTCAAAAGAAAGCATTCGACTTGAAACGCCGTTGGGTACCGTTTGCACGCCGTCTCCGTGCCGGTCCGCCGTCGTCGGATGTTCGTCCGTGGTAAAGGGTTGGTCCGTCGCTCGTCCGTGGCCCGTTCGGGGAGGAGTTAGAGTGCACACCTCTTGCTCTGCTCCGTGCCCGGAGGATACTGAATGGACTCGAGAATTCCAGCACGCGCTCCGGGCGAGCTCGTCAGCGCCGCGGCAACGGTCGATGCGCGTCGGGCGGTCAAAGCCAAACACATCGTCACGGTGAATCGGCCGAGCGCCGACGTCTATGCTGTCGCGCGCCAGTGGGTCAGCGATCTACCCGACGTCGAGATCGTCAACGACAAGAAGAACGAAGTCATTGCCTGGAAGACCAAGCGCGACTCGAAGGTCTCTCACGCCGGATCCGTGAACGTGCACGAGACGGCCGACACCGCGACTGAAGCGCGCATCGAGATCGACTACGAACCGCCGGGCGTTTCGTTCGGCGCCCTGTTCGATCAACTGACGTCGGAGCTGCTGAACGCGCGTTGATTACCAACGCGCGCCGACGCTCACGACGAAGGATTCGCCGGCCCCGATGCACTCTGCGATTCCGCCGAGCGATCGCCCGACCGGCGACCCCACTGCCGGCGATCGCCGATCGGCGTCACGGTGTGGTCCTTCGGACCGGAGGTGGGCACCTCGAACAATCTGAACGGCGGCCGATCCGGATAGTTCGCCTTCAACACCGCGTGTGCGACGTTGAACACGGGAATTCCGGACGACGTCTTTCCCTCCGGCGCGCCCTTGTGTGCATGACCGTGAAAGACCGCGGTCACCTCGAAGCGCGTGAGCGGATCCTCGAAACGACTCGAGCCCAGGAACGCGAAGATCTCGGGCGGCTCGCCTTCGACCGTCTCACGAATCGGGGCGTAATGCATGAGCACGATGCGTTGATCCGTGCCCAGCCTCGCCAAGGCGGCCTCGAGTTTGAGCGCCTCCTGCACCGCTTCGTGCACGAAGTCCTTGATGATTTTCTCGCCCCACGGCCCGAGCGCGCCGCGGCCGAAGCCGCCGCAGAAGCCGCGCACACCGGCGAAGCCGACTCCGCGGAATTCCCACGTATCGCCGTCGAGCATGTGCACGCCGACGTCGGTGAGGATGCGCACGATGTCGCCTTCCTGCCCCGCCTCGAAGTCGTGATTGCCGAGCACGCCGACAACCGGGATTTTCACCGGCGCCAAATCCTTCGCGAGCACGCGCGCTTCCTCGGCCAACCCATAGTCGGTGAGGTCGCCGCCGAGCACGAGCACGTCCGCGGTTTCGGCGATCTGCGCGAAGAGCGGCGCCATCGCGCCGGCCGAGCTCTTGGTGTAGTGGATGTCGCTGAGCGCCGCGAGGCGCACGGTATCGCCGGTATTGGGCATACCGGGCCGTACTGAAGGATTTGGGCCAGTGCTGCAAATCTTGCACTGTCCGGCTCGCATGGCCTACCAATCGACCTTCGATCATCCGGGAAAAGACACCAACGCGTTTTACCGCCGAACGCTGCACGTGCTGAGCGATGCGCAGGTGCCTTTTCTCGTCGGCGGCTCGCATGCGCTGCTCAACTACACGGGCATCGTGCGCGAGACCAAGGACTTCGATCTGTTCATCCGCCACGACGATCTCGAAGCGGGACTCGAGGCGCTGCGCGAGGCGGGCTATCACACGGAGATCACGTTTCCGCATTGGCTCGCGAAGGCCAAGCAAGGCAATGACGTCGTCGATCTTGTCTTCAGCTCGGGCAACGGTGTGTGCCGCGTCGACGACCACTGGTTCAACAACGCGATCGAAGCCGACGTCCTCGGCATGCCGGTGAAGATCGCGCCGGTCGAGGAGCTGCTCTGGCAGAAGGCGTTCGTGATGGAACGTGAGCGATATGACGGCGCCGACGTCGCGCACGTCATTCGCTCGTGCGCGGAAACGCTGGATTGGGATCGTGTGATGCAGCGCTTTGACCCGCATTGGCAATTGCTGCTCTCGTATCTCACGCTGTTCGCGTTCATTTATCCCTCGGAGCGCCACCGCTTGCCGCCGCGCATCATGAACGAGCTGCTGACGCGATTGCAGACCGAGATGAATAGTCCGCCGAGCGAAGACCGCGTGTGCCGCGGCACGCTGACGTCGCGTGGCCAGTATCTGCTCGACATCGGGCGGTACGGCTATCAGGATGCGCGCCTCGCGCCGCGCGGCAACATGTCGCCGGAGGATGCGGTGTATTGGACCTGGGCGATTACGCATATTCACTGAGGTCGTTGTCGTTCAAACCTTCCCCGGCCTCCCTGTGTCTATCCGCATGTCCCTCCCCCTCCCCGGCATGCGCCTCTTCATTCGTCCGCTCCTCCTCGTCGCCGCCGCCGCGGTCACGCTCTCCGCGCAAACGGAACAGCGCACCTTGACCGGCGACCGCGTTTCGATCTACAACCTCGCCGGCACACTCCGCCTCGAGCCTGGCACCGCGCCCCGTGTCGGCGTCACCATCACGCGTCACGGGCGCGATGCCGCGCAGCTCAAGATCGCAACCGGCGACGTGCATGGGTACAACTCGCTGCGCATCGTGTATCCATCGGATCGCATCGTCTATCCTGCGATGCGCTCGCGCGGACACACGCAGTTGCGCGTCAACAGCGACGGCACCTTCGACGACAATGAAGGCGGTGGATGGTTCAGCCGGCGCGATCAGGTGCAGATCAGCGGCTCGGGCCAGGGACTCGAAGCATACGCCGATGTCGTGGTGACGATACCGCGCGGACAGCGCATCGTCGTGCACTGGGGCGTCGGCGACGCCAACGTCGCGAACGTCGACGGCGATGTGCGCGTGAGCGTTGCCGGCGCGCGCGTGACGGCGCAACACACGCGCGGCAAGTTGAGTCTCGACACCGGCTCCGGTGAAGTCTCCGTCACCGATGCCGACGGAGATGTCACGCTCGATACGGGTTCGGGCGGCGTGATGGTCAGCCACATCCATGGCGATGCGCTGCTCATGGATACGGGATCGGGCTCAATTGCCGGCGGCGACATCGATGTGAGAACACTCAAGACCGACGTCGGATCGGGCGGGCTGCATCTGGATCACATCAAGTCGCGCACCGCAGCCGTGGATGCGGGAAGCGGCGGGGTCGAACTCCAGTTCGACTCGACGGTCGACAACGTATCCGCCGAATCCGGCTCGGGCGGCGTGACGGTTCGGTTACCGGGCACGCAGGGCGGCGACGTCGACATCGAGTCCGGCAGCGGCGGACTCGAAACGGACTTCCCCGTCTCGTCGACGCGCTTCGAGCGCAATCATGTCAGAGGCCGCATCGGCAACGGCAACGCGCGCATTCGCATCGAGACCGGCTCCGGAAACGCGCGGCTGCTGAAGAACTGATCAGCCGCTTGCCTCGAGGAGTCCCGCTTCGCGCGCGCGATCCGCAAGCTCGCCGCGCGACTCGACGCCGAGCTTCGCGAAGATGTTCGAGAGATGCGTGCTCGCCGTACGCGCCGAGATGCCGAGCGCGGCACCGATCTCCTTGTTGGATCGGCGCGCGGCGACCAGCCGCACGATCTCGAGCTCGCGGCCGGTGAGCCCGCCGACACCCTGCGTGTTCGTGCGCGTTGGGGGACGCGCACCCAGCTCGCGCATCTGCTCGCGCGTGGCGTCGAGCTCCGGTTCGGCGCCGAGATGCGCGAAAACTTCGTGCGCGCGGCGCAGCTCGCGCATGGCGCCCTCGCGATCCCCGGTCGCCGCGAGGGCAACCGCCAACTGACGCCGCACGCGCGCGGCGTCGGGCACGAAGGGAATTGCCTCGAGTGCTTCCGCCGCGCCGCGCAACAGCGCGACGGCGCGCGAGGTGTCGCCGTTCAACATCTCGACCAGCGCGTCACATGCGTCGGCCCACGCCAGACCGAGGCGCTGGCCGAGCGCGGTCGAATCGCGGCGCATGCGGTCAGCGAGCTCGCGTGCGCGCTCCATGTCGGCCGCCCAGAGCGACGCTTCGGCGATCACCGGCATCAAACGATGAATCGCCCACACGACGTTCCGCGACCGATCGGCGATGCGCAGCCCCTTCTCGCCGACGGCGATCGCGTCGGGATACTGCTTCATCGCGAGCAGATATGCCGCGCGCCCGATGTGCGCGGGTACGAGCGAGAAGACGTCGCGAATGGCCGAAGCATCGCCCGCGTTCGCCAGCGACCACGCTTCATCGACGCACCCCTTTCCGCGCTCGATGTCGCCGCGCCCGAGGTACAACAGGCCCAACCACACGAGTGTGCGCGGCAAGAGCGTGCGCTGCCCCAGCGAGCGCGCCATCTCGATCGTGCGCTCGGCGAGCGCCACGGCGTGATCCCATTCGCCCACGCCCGCCGCGTACTCGATTTCGACTTCCGACGTCCACACACGGAAGAGAGGTGACCGCAACTCGTCGGCGACGCGATGCGCCTCGGCCAGGTGCCGCCGCGCGTCCTCGGATTTTCCGGTGAGCCCGCCGAGCACGGCGAGCGCCCAGTGAGCGGACCATGCAACGCTGCGTTGCCCTGATGATTCGGCCAGCTCGATCGCACGCCGCCCATACTCGCGCGCCTTGTCCGCGGGGCCCGTCCACAAGTACGACAGCACCATCGCCCGATGGACCCGCGCCAGCAAACTCTCATCGCCAATCGATTCGGCGATCGCGAGCGCGGAGTGGATTTCGGCGCGCGCGTCCGAGCTGCGTCCGAGCCCCTGCAGACAGCTCGCTTTCGCGACCATGACGCGCGCCTCGAGCGTGCGATCCGCCGCCGTGCGCGCGGCCGCGATCGCGGCATCGTAATGTTCGAGCGCGTGATCGAACGCGCCGCCCCAGTAGCGCGCCAGGCCAATGCTGCGCTCGATCGACGCGATGCGCGCGACGTCATTGGTCGACCGCGCCGCGTCGAGCGCGCGTTGCCAGAGCGCCAGCGCACCGGCGTAGTCGCCGAGCCGTTGCCGAACCCGCGCCAGCTCCATGGCGAGGTCGTGGCGCGCGTCGGCGCTGTCGTCGTCCGACAACGAGAGCGCCGTGCCGAGGTAGTCGGCCGCTTCCTGGTTCGCGTATTTCGCCGAGGCGTCGCGACCGGCGGCGCGCAGGTACTCCACCGCCTTGCCGGCGAGGCGCCGGGTATCGCCGCGCGCGTAATGAAACGCCAATTCGCCGGCGTGATCGATCGCCGACGCGCCGTACAGCGCCTCGAGCGATTCGGCGATGGTGCCGTGGAGCGCGCGCGTGCGCGCCAGGCCGAGCTCCGCGTATAACGTTTCTTGAATTAACGGATGTGAAAAATCATACACGATCTCCGTTCCGACTTCTCGCTCGGCGAGCACGTCCGCGGCGCGCAGCGCGTCGATCGCGGCGATGAGAGGCTCGTGCGCCAGGCCGGCGACGGATTCCAGCTCGTCGTGGGTGACGCGCGCCCCGAACACCGCGGCGAGATCGGCGACGGCGCGCGCCTCGGGAGAGAGATCGGCGACGCGCGCCAGCACGGCGTCGCGGATCGTCGACGGCACGTGAAGGTCTTCGATGTCCCAACCCGTCCACGTGTCATTCGTGCGCGCCAGGTGGCCGGCATCGACCAGCGCCTTGATCGTTTCGTCGATGAAGAACGGATTGCCGCCGGTCCAGCGATGCAGGCGCTCGGCGAAGGGTCGGGTTTGCTCGGCTGCGGCCCCGAACGTTCGCTCGAGCAGCTCCGTGATCGCGTCCACGCTCAGCGGCGCGAGACGGATGCGCTGCGCGTTTCCGAGACCACGCAGCGACTGCTCCGCGACGCGGAGCGGCTGGCTGCCGCGATGCTCGGGATCGTTGTGCGTGCCGAGGATGAGAATGCGGTCGCGCGCGATTTGCCGGGCGAGAAAGTGCAGCATCTCGAGCGACGCGCTGTCGGCCCATTGCAAGTTCTCTAATACGATGAGCAGCGGCCGCCGCGCGGCGAGCCGCGAGAGGAATTGCGCGAAGTTCCAGAGCAGGCGCGCCTTGAGCTCGGCCGGATCGCCGCGGCCGGCGTTCGATGCGCGTGACGCCACGTCGAGCGCGGGAAAGAGGAGCGCGAGCTCGGCGGTGCCGCCGCGCGTGAGCAGCGTGAGCACCGACGGTTCGATCTCGCGCAACAGCGGAAGAAAGGCGTCGGAAAAGACGGCATAGGGAACGCCGGTCTCGACCGGGTAGGCGCGCCCGACCACGACGCTGAATCCCCGCGGCGCCGCCTGCTCGGCGAAGGCAGTAACGAGGTGCGTCTTGCCGATGCCACTCTCGCCAACGATGAAGACGGTCGTCCCGCGCGCCGTATCGGCGTCGCCGAGCGCGGATGATAGCGTCTGCAGTTCGGCGGAGCGGCCGATGAGCGGGGATTGGGTCACGGGCCTCTATATGCGCACGCGAGGTGTGTGGCCGCAATTGGTGTGCGCCGTTCCGAGAACGCGCGTGGACGCTTTGGGTGCTCAGGGCTGGATGTCTTCCGGCGTCTCGCGCCAAAGCGCTCAGGGTCGGGATGTCTTCCGGCGAGCGAGTGCAATAGTGCCGATACGGCCGGGCACTATTGCCACGCCTCGCCTCCAGACATCCCCGACCCTTCGCTCATTGGGCTGGCCGTGTCATCCTGAGCGGAGCGAAGGATCTCGTCCGGGTGGATGATCCCGCGATCAGGACACGGATGAGATCCTTTCGTCGCTGCGCGACTCAGGATGACAAGCGGCGCGCGTCGTCGCGCCGCGCCGGAGCGTCCGGGCCGCGCGGCCGCGGTACCCTCTAGCGGTACCCTCTATACGAAACGCGGCCTGGCGCCCGGCCTACGACGCCGCCGCGGGGACTCGGCCGAAGCGACGCTCGCGAGCATCGAACTCGCTCAGTGCCAACAAGAATTCTTTCTCGCTGAACTCCGGCCACATGCAGCGCGTGAAGTAGAACTCCGCGTACGCGCATTCCCACAGCAGGAAATCGCTCAACCGCTGTTCGCCGCCGGTGCGCACCAGGAGATCGACGTTGCGAATCGGAAACGGATCGTGATTCGCCTGCGCCAGCAGCGCGGCGAACCGTTCGTGGTTCAACGGCTCGCCATTGGCGAGCGTCGCGGCCTGCATGATCGATTCGCGTGCCGAGTAATCGATCGCCACGCGCAGGTGCAAATTGCGTCCGTGTGCGGTGACCGCTTCGGCTTCCTGAATCGCCATGACGAGGGATGCGGGCAAACGATCGCGCCGTCCGACGATGGTCAGGCGCACGCCATTCTCGAGGCAGCGCTTCGATTCGATCTGCAGCGAGCGGCGGAGCAGGCGCATGAGCGCGCCGACTTCGGGCGTGGGGCGGCTCCAGTTATCCGCCGAGAAGGCGTAGAGCGTCAGCGTGCCGACGCCCGATCGCGTCGCGGCCTCGACGATCTTGCGGGCGGTGCGAACACCGGCCCGATGCCCTGCGGTGCGTGGCATGCCGCGCGCGTTCGCCCAGCGGCCGTTGCCGTCCATGATGATACCGACGTGTATTCCTGCATAGGCCGACGGAGAGGGCCCGACAGTCGTTCGCTTCATGTCAGAGTGGCGAGAATGGGTGCGGGTGAGGCGACGGTTCCGGAGGACACGGAGTGAAACGCATTCAGCCGCGCGTCAACTTGATGAGCGCTTCCATGTGATCGAGATAGCGTTCGAGCGCTCGCCGCCCGGGGGCGGTAATCGTGTATTCGGTTTTGGGCATGCGCCCTTCGAAGGACTTGGCGCACGCGATGTAGCCGGCTTCCTCGAGCTTGCGCGCGTGCACGCTCAAGTTGCCGTCCGTCGTCTGCATCAGCTTTTTGAGATCGTTGAAGCTGAGCGACTCGTTCACGGCGAGCGCGCTCAGGATTCCGAGGCGCAGGCGTTCGTGAATGAGGCGGTCGAGCGCGAGCGGTCCTTCGGCCGCGGCCTTGCCGCGCACCGTGCGCAGCGGCGCGGCGACGGCGTCCTTGTCGTGCGCGTCGGCACGCCGTCCGCGTTGCGGCTTAGCCACCGTGCCTCCGCGCAATCCAGAGCCCGAACAGGATGTGCAGAAGACCGAACCCGGAGAACATCACCATGCTGCGCGCGGCCGGCGGCATGAAGAGCGCGACGAGGCCCGCGAACATGAACGCGGCGCCCATCACCGGTACGCTGCGCACCGAGTACGTTCCGGCGCTGACGACCGCGGCGCCGTAGAGCATGAGCCACATGCTGGGCAGGAGCGAGAACATCCCACGGTCGACGAACAGCGCGGTAAGGACGACACCGACGCACATCGCCGGCGCGAAGCTCAATATGAGTTTTCTAACAGGCCCGGTGAGGAGCGGCTGGTTGGCGAGGTGCGCCTTGATCGTCATCGACGCGATCGAGATGCCCATCGCGATGCCCGCCTCGGCCAGCCAGGTGGCAACCCAGGCCCACGGCAGCGTTTGCCGCGACGCAACCGCGGCCGCGCCCATGGCAGTCAGGCCGATGGCGACCTGCCCCCACCCGGAGACGGCGGTGAAGGTGGCCGCGCTTTCCATGATGCCGCGGATGAACCGCAGGTTGTCCATGGCGCGCGCCTGCATTTCGGGCGGGCCGGATGCGCCTGTGGAACGGCGGGGACGGAGTGGAGTGACTGATGCCATAATGGGCTCAGGATAACGCCCCGAGCCAATCATAGCAAGTACTTTACAGTGTAAAGTTAGCTTAACGGCCGTTACGGCTGTTGCGGCGGATCGCTCGCGGGAAAGCTCTCTTCCGATTGCTCGTCGACGCGCGCGTCCGCGCTCATGTTCCCACGCTCATCCGTGTTGCCGCTCGTTCCTTCCCCGCGATTCCCCGCCTTCCGTTCGCGCAGCTCGCGCAGCGCCGGATTCACCTGCTCCTCGGGGATCATCGGCTGTTCATCCCGGTTCGCGGCGAGGTGCCGTTTGTCTTCATTCATGATGTGCTCTTCCTGGCTGCGGCCTTCGCCGCGCCACTGATAATTGGTCGACCCCGCTTCGCCGGGATCGATATTGTGCTGGTCAGGTCGCTTGCCGCCCATGGATGCCTCGCGTGTAGGTCACCCCGATCAATGTCAGGAAGCATGCCGACGGCGAGCCGGCGCAGTGGCCAAGTCGAACGCATCGTCGGAACGCCGGACACTTCGCGACAAACAGCCCGGCCCGCTTCAGCGGATCATCGATCCGCGACATGATACTTCTCTAATATCGCGCGCACCTGGTCGAGCGGCAGCGCCTGGATCGTGTGGCCGTTCGCGGTGGTCGTCGTCGCCATGAAGAGCGAGTTGTAGATCGCCTCTTCCGTCGCTTCCACGGTCGCCTGGAACAATCCGGACATCTGCTCGTTCGCCAATTCCTCGGTCTGCAACCGCTGCGCGTTGAACGCGCGACGTACCTTGGTGCTCGTCGAGAACGCGAGCACGTAATCGCCGGATCCGTTCGCGGCCGACGAGCCCGTGCGCGACAGGCCCATGATCGCGCGCGCGGCCAGACGCTCGAGGTTGCGATCCGACAGCGGCGCATCGGTCGCGACGACCATCACGCACGATCCATCGCCGCGATCGCCCGGCGACTGCGCCTCGTGCTGAAACGCGTACTGCCCGAGCTCCTTCCCCACCGGGGCGCCGAGGATCTGGAGAATGCCGCCGAAGTTGGTTTGCACGAGCACGCCGACGGTAAAGCCGCCGAGCGATTGCGGCAGCACGCGCGACGACGTGCCGATGCCGCCTTTCCATCCGAACGCGATCGTCCCGGTTCCCGCTCCCACGGCGCCTTCCGCAACCGGTCCGCTCGACGCCGATGTGATCGCGCTGCGAACGTTGTCGGGCGTGATCGGCCGCGCGCGAATCTCATTCAGCGTTCCATCATTCGTCTCGGCCACCACCGGATTGATCGACCGAACGGTGTTCATGCCGGGCTGCTCGAGGAGATAACCGACCATGGCGTCGGCCGCCTTCCAGACGCACAGCGTGCAGGTGAGCAGAATCGGCGTCTCGAGCTCGCCGAGCTCGCGGAGCTGCGTGACGCCGGTGATCTTGCCGAAGCCGTTGCCGACGTGGAGCGCGGCCGGCACGCGGTCCTGATACAGGTTGCCGCCGTGCGGAAGAATCGCCGTGACGCCGGTGCGTACCGAGTCGCCGATGATCACCGTCGTCTGACCGACGCGCACGCCATCGACGTCGGTGATTGCATTGAGTTTGCCTGGTGCAAACACGCCGGGTTTGACGCCCAAGTCGCGCGCACGAGCACGTTGCGCGTTGGCGGAGCAGGTCACCGCGGTCATGAACGAGAGGGCGATGAGCGGCGAGAACAATGACGGAAGCGCATGCCGATGCATATTCTGTGAGTTGGCGGACGCATGACCGTATTCGCTTTGCACGCGATCGGCAACCCAACGGGCACGCGCATGATCGAGATTATTCGGGGCGACATCACCAAGCTCGCGGTCGATGCGATCGTCAACGCGGCGAACAGCGCGCTCGCCGGCGGTGGTGGCGTTGACGGCGCGATCCATCGGGCGGCGGGGCCGGATCTGATGCGAGAGCTTTCGCGGTACGACGGCTGCCCGACCGGCGGCGCGGTGCTGACGAAAGGATATCATCTGCCCGCGAGGTATGTGATTCACGCGGTCGGCCCCGTGTGGCATGGTGGGAGCCGCGGCGAACCGGAGCTGCTCGCGAAGGCGTACGAGTCGTCGTTCGCGCGGGCGCGTGAGGCGGGCGATGTGCGGTCGATCGCGTTTCCGGCGATCTCGACGGGGGTGTACGGGTATCCAAAGCCTGCGGCCGCGGCGATTGCGGTGCGGGTGATGCGGGCGCACGAAGACGAGTTCGCGCGGATCGTGGCGTGCATGTTCGACGCAGAGAATCTCTCCCTGTACACGCACCTCCTCGGCGGCAACAAAACGGAGAACGACCAGATCTGATCAAATCTGACAAGATCGGTTGCTCCGCCCGAAGGACTCGGATGGCCTCGCGGAGCAAACAGATCTCGTCAGATCCGGCCAGACGTGGTCGTTTTGATTTTTTTTGCACCGCCACCTCCGGACACTAAGTTCAACGTCGTGCCCCTGCTCCCTCTGTACGGCCACGCCGCGCTCAAGGCGCGCCTGCGCGACACCGTCCACCGCGGCGCGCTGCCGTCGAGCCTCTTGCTCCAAGGCGCGCGCGGCGTCGGCAAACAGCAAGTCGCCCTCTGGCTCGGCCGGCTGCTTCTGTGCGAGAACTCTAATCGACCCGACGCGCCCTGCGGCGAGTGCAAGACGTGCCGCATGACGGCGGAGCTCCAGCATCCCGACCTCCACTGGTTCTTTCCGCGCGAGCGGCTCAAGGGCAACAGCGATCCGGATCTCGACGACATTCGCGGGGACATCGCCGAAGGAATCGCCGAGCGAATGCAGAACGGTGGCGTGTACGAACGGTCGGCGGGCGATCAGGGCATTTTCGTCGCGACGATCCGCGCGCTGGTGCAAACGGCGTCAATGTCGCCGGCGATGGCAAAGCGCAAAGTCATCGTCATCGGAGACGCGGAGCACATGGTCGTGCAGGAAGGATCGGATCAGGCCGCGAACGCGTTTCTCAAGCTGCTCGAGGAGCCGCCGGCGGACACCACGATCATTCTCACCTCGAGCGAGCCGGGCGCGCTGCTGCCGACGATTCGCTCGCGTGTCGTCGCCGTGCGCGTCGCGCCGCTCAGCGACCGCGAGGTCGAAGCATTCCTCGGCGATTCGACGGTGGCGTCACAGATCGATTCGGGCAGCGGTCGAACGGACGAGCTGGTGCGGCTCGCCGGCGGCGCGCCTGGGCGAGTGGTCGGCTATGGGGCGTGGAAGACGGCACTCACCAATGCCGAGCGGTTGCTCGAAGCCGCATCGGCGCCCGACCGGGGGCGGCGGATGCGCGTCTCGCTCGCGCAGGGAGGTGCCGGAGCGCGCGGCAAGTTCACCGACACGCTCGAGGCGCTGACGGTGCTGCTGCACGATCGCGCACGCGCGGCCGCGACGAACGGTGACACGCGCGCGGCGAGCGGTGCGGCTCAGGCCATGGACGCGGTGGAGCACGCGAAGGAGCGCGCCTATGGCAACGTGAATCCGCAGCTCATCACGGCGTCGCTGCTGCGGCAGATCGCCCCATTGGTGGGATGATATCCAAGCAGAGCAGGTCCTCCGCTTCGCTCAGGACGACAGAGGCAAAACGAGGCCATGTCAGATAAAAAATTGTCTCACGTCGCCGACTCCGGCGAAGCGCGGATGGTCGACGTTTCGGGCAAGCCCGAGACCCAGCGAGTGGCCCGCGCGACCGGCCTCATTCGCATGCGGGCGGCGACGCTCGGGGCCATCGTGAAGGCCGAGGTCAAGAAGGGCGACGTGCTGGGTGTGGCGCGCGTGGCTGGGGTGATGGCGGCAAAAAAGACGTCGGATTTGATACCGCTCTGCCACCCGCTGGGGTTGACCGACGTTCAGGTGCAGCTGACGCCCGATCAATCGCTCCCTGGTGTTCGCGCCGAGGTGACGGTGCGCACAAATGGTCGGACAGGCGTGGAAATGGAGGCACTCACGGCGGTGTCTGTCGCTTTATTGACTGTGTACGACATGGCGAAGGCGTTGGATAAGGGCATGGAGATCGCCGATATATCGTTGGCCCAGAAGTCAGGTGGAACTGGCGGCGAATATTCAAGAGTTGATGGCATGGTGCCTGCCCCCTAATGTGCAGGTGTGCTAGGCAGGCTGTTCTGCCAAGCACGTAGTTAACCTGTTGCCGACAAAAAACTTATGCGCGACCTACGTGGGACGTACGTCCACCGGGGAGACGCGGCGAGGCGGATCAGAAGGCTGAAGCAAGCCCTCTTTCTTGCCTGTTCGATCACGGTGACGACCATTGTCATCGCGAGCCGCAAGTCCACTCCGGCGAACGCCGAACCCGTGGCGGCCGAGGACCATGGCGGGCTCTTTTCGCTGGGGTCGGGTACGACATCTCGGAAGCTGCGCTCGGAGCTGGAGTCGACTCAGGGAGAGCTGAATCTCGTCCGCGCCCAATTTGAGCGGGCCGACAAGATCATTCAGTACTCGACCAAGTACGGAATCCCGGCAGGAATGGCAGGAAAGGTGTTCGATGCGTCGTTGCGGGAAGGAATCGATCCCGAGCTGGCCTTCCGCCTGGTGCGGTTGGAGAGCGAATTCAACGAGCATGCGATCAGCAAGGTGGGCGCGGTCGGTCTGACGCAGCTCATGCCCAGTACGGCGAAGTTGTATGAAAAGAACGTCAGCCGCGATCAGCTCTTTCATGGCGAGACCAATCTCCGGATTGGGATGCGCTATCTGAGAAACCTGATCGATCTGTACCATGGCAACGTTCGTCTCGCCCTGCTGGCCTACAATCGAGGGGAAGACGCCGTAACGCGTGACGTGCACGCCGGGGTAAATCCCGGGAACGGGTACGACCGTTGGGTGATGAAGGATTACAAGGGAAAGGGATTGTTGCAGAACTAGACTCAGGTCGGCGTGGAGCGAACGTAACTCCCTGTCATTCTGAGCGTACGAAGCTCAATAACTGTCATCCTGAGCGAACGAAGTGAGCGAAGGACCCCTGCGCGCCGAGGAAATCTTCTCCTTGGTATGCAGGGGTCCTTCGGCTTTCAGCGAATAGATTTTCGGTCGGCCCAATCACCGAGATACTCACGCAACTTGTTCGGGAGCATCGAGCACCCAATACCCGGTGCTCCGTCGTTGGTGCCGACCGGCTAGCGGGCTGCCTTCTTCGCGTGCCGCTTCTTCGTCGCGGCCACGGCTTTCTTCGCCGGTGCGCTTTTCTTCGCCGAGGCGGCTTTCCTGGAGGCGGTCGCCGACTTCACACTTTTCTTATTCGTCTTCGCGGCCACTCTACCTCTCGACGCCGCGCCGGTCACCACGAGTGACTGGCCCGGGAAAATCAACGGCTTCCGCAGCCCGTTGCGCTTCATCAACATCGCGGTCGTGGTCTTGTACTTTTTTGCGATCCCGCTGAGCGTCTCGCCCGACTTCACGACGTGAACCGCGATGGTCTTCGAGCTTGCGCCGCCGAAACGTTCGATCGACGGATCGGGCACCGAGGACGCCGCCGACGCGACCGCGGGGGTCGGCACGAGCACACTCTGGCCAGGTACGAGGCGTCCGCTCTTCAGCCGCTTGAGCGACGGATTATAAAGCTCTAACGCCCGCGCGGAGACGCCGTTCTTCTCGGCGATGACGTCGAGCGTCTGGCCCTTCCTGGACTCGAGCGTGAAGAGACCGACCCGGGTGCTCTTTGGAAGATCGGCGAAGCGAACGGCGAAGCTGTCGGCCGCACCCTGGGGCAGGCGAATCCACGTCGAGTCGCGCGGCGGCGTCACGCCACGCAATACCTGTGGATTCAGCTCGCGAATCGCTTCGACGGTCGCGTTCGACGCCTGCGCGATCGCCGCGAGCGGCGTGCCGCTGCCGACGCGCGTCGAATCGTACGCGAACGGCGGCAGCGTGCCGAACTTCATGCCGTACCGCGCCGGCTCCTTCGCGATCAACGCCGCGGCGATCAACTGCGGCACGTACTCGCGCGTCTCGTTGCGCAGATAATCCTTTTCCGCCAAGGCGAAGAAGAGATCTTCGCCCGACGTGCCCTCGAGGTCGTCCGCGTAGCGGCTCAACCCGCGCGCGACGCGTCCGGGGCCGCCGTTGTACGCCGCCGCCGCGAGGTACAACGAGCCGAATTGATCGCGGAGTCCTTTGATGAACCGCACCGCGGCCGTGGTCGACTTCACGGGATCGCGGCGCTCGTCGATCCACCAATCCACGCGCAGACCCATGTCGCGGCCCGTGGACGTCATGAACTGCCACATCCCCACCGCCGCGGCGCGCGAGTACGCGTTCGGATCGAAACCGCTCTCGATGAGCGCGAGATAATACATGTCTTCGGGCAAGCCGCCTTCGCGCATCTTGGCGCGAATCATCGGCTCGTAACGCGTGCCGCGCTCGAGGCGTGCTTCGATGCGCTCCTTGGCCTGGCCACTGAACACGCGCACGTAATGCTCGACGCGGTCGGTCGACTCGTACTCACGCACCGAGATGTCCCACGACGGCCCCATCGCGGAGTCGACGGGTGCACTCGCGGCAGGCACACTATCGCCGCCAAACACCTCCGTCGCTCGGCGCGCGACATCCGTCGTGCTCACCGTGACGCTGTCCGGCGCGGGCGCAGTCGCGGGCGCGGTCACGCTCGGTGTCGGAGCCGCGACTGGCGTCGCCTGCTGAACGACAGACGCGTTCGCCGGCTGTGCGCTGGGTGCGGGCTGTATGGTCGAGCTCGGACGCGCGCAACTTGCGGCAGCGACCAGAGCAGCGGAAATCGAAAGTGTGCGACGCGTCACTCGTGCTCCCCTCCAGAAACGACAAACGCCGCCAACGAGGCGGCGCTTGCTTGACGAGTCAGAATGTATCAGGGCACTCGATGCTTCGACGGGCGTTCGATGAGGGCCCGTCGGCCATCGCTACCGCGCCATGATGTGGTTGCCGAGCACCCGGTTCGTCGCGTTGAGGACGGCCATTGCCGCGCCGCGCCGCGTATCGGTCTCAGCGAGGTAGCAGCCGACCAATCGCGTGAGCTGCTGCTCTTCGCGCAGCGAAACCGAAACGATGAGCAGGTTGGAATCGAACGCGCGCACGTGCTTGATGCCGAGCAGCTCGAAGTGCATGGCGCCCTTGGCGAAGTCCTCGAGCGCACGCAAGCACGCCTCGGCCGCAACACGGAAATCGCCGAGCGGGCTCGATTGCCCGATCGCGCGACCCACGTACATGTTGCTATCCCACTCGAGCGACACTTCCGCCGAGCACTGGCCGGAGGGGGTGCGCGAGAAGCTGAAGTCCGCAAAGCGCAGGCGCTCGCGCCGTGCGTTGAGCGCGATTAACGTCGGTGCGCCCGCGGGGCGCTGCTGTTTTAATGAAAGCGACATGGTGTGCCTCTACCCGAGACCAATACCAGGAGCTTCATCGCCCCGCTGCAGAAACGAGTGAATTATGAAGAACGCAACCAGCAATTGCTTGTAACGTGGGTCACCGGGGTCCATTATTTCGCAAATGGCCGCAAAATCCGTAGTTCTCGCTCTGGCATTCATGGCCCCACTGGCCGTCGGCCGGGCTCAAGGACCCAGCCGGGCGGCTGCCGTTCGCCTGGATTCCTTGAAAAGGAGCATCGGTCGGCGGATCGCCGAGGTTAAGGATGCAACGGTAGGTGTTGCATTTCGTGATCTTGGTACGGGCGACACGCTCTATTTGAACGCCGACGACAGCTTCCATGCGGCGAGCACCATGAAGGTCCCGGTCATGATCGAGCTGTTCCGGCGGGTGGATGCCGGAACGCTGTCGCTGGACCGGCCGGTCCCGCTCGCCAACGAATTTTCCTCGATAGTTGACGCGTCACCTTTCTCGCTCAACCCGGCGGACGACTCCGACAGCTCGGCGTACCTGCGCGTCGGCCAACAGGTCCCTCTGCGCGAGTTGATCGACCGCATGATCACGCGGTCCAGCAACCTGGCGACGAACGCCCTCATCGAGCTGGTCGGCGCGAAGAACGCGAACGCGACAGCCCACCAGCTTGGCGCTCGCAACATCAAGGTTCTGCGCGGCGTGGAAGACGACAAGGCGTTTCGTGCTGGACTCAACAACACGACGACGGCGCGCGATCTCGCGGTGCTGCTCGAGGCCATCGAGACGGGACGCGCCGCATCGCGCGCGAGCTGCGACAGCATGCGCGCGATTCTCCTGCAGCAGGAATTCAACGACGAGATTCCCGCCGGCCTTCCCAGCGGCGTGAAAGTCGCGCACAAGACCGGGTGGATCACCGGCGTGCTGCACGACGCCGCCCTCGTGTATCCACCGAACGCCAAGCCGTACGTGCTCGTGGTGCTCACACGCGACATCCCCGATCAAACAGTTGCGCGAGCGCTGATCGCCGATGTGTCGCGGCTGGTGTACGGCTACGTGTCCTCCAGCCGCGGAGCGAGCGGACTACGATGAAGATTGCGATCGGCACCGACCACGCGGGGTTCACGCTCAAGCAAGCCGTGATAGACGCCATTCGCGCCGGCGGCAACGAGGTCGTCGATTGCGGCGCGCACTCGATCGATCCGGCGGACGACTATCCCGATTTCGCGGGCGCGGTCGCGCGCGCGATTCTCGAAGGGCAGGCGCAACGCGGCGTGTTGATCTGCGGCAGCGGCGTGGGCGCATCGGTCGCGGCGAACAAGTTCACCGGCATTCGCGCGGCGTTGTGCCACGACACGTTCTCGGCGCATCAGGGTGTGGAGGACGATGCGATGAACGTGCTCGCGCTGGGCGCGCGCGTCGTCGGCCCCTCGCTCGCCGCCGAGTTGGTCACGACCTTCCTGGGCGCGAAGTTCTCTGGCGCCGAGCGGCACGTTCGGCGGCTGCGCAAAGTGGAAGCCTTCGAGCGCGAACGATCCTGATTCGCCGCGCCGACTCGCCTCAGGCCAATGGCTGTCCGTTGCGCGGCAGCGTGATCCGAAACGTGCTTCCCGAAAGCGGCACGCTGTCGACCGACAGCGCGCCGCCGAGCAAATGCGCGAGTCGTTGCGTGACACTCAAGCCAAGTCCACTGCCGCCCACTTCTCGCGTAGTGTGCTGATTCACCTGCCAGAACGGGTCGAAGATGCGACCCAGGTCTTCGTGCTTGATACCGATACCGGTATCGCGCACCTCGAAGACAACGGACGGCCCCTGCGCGAAGGCGCGCACCGTAACACCGCCACGCACGGTGAACTTCACCGCGTTCGCGAGGAGATTGAGCAGCATCTGACGCAGCTTGCCGCCGTCGGTGCTGAGCAATAGCGCGGGATCGACACCCTCGGCTTCGATCGTGAGGCCTCGTGCGGTCGCCGTGGGAGTTATGAAGGCGATCGCATCGTCGATCACGCCCTTCGCGACAACGGGCTCGATGCGTACGGACTCCTTCCCCGCTTCGACGCGGGCGTAGAGCAGGATTTCGTCGATCAGCGACAGCAGGTGTGACGCGCTGACCTTGATGCGTCCAAGCTGTTGGCGCTGGACGTCGTTCACCTTTCCAGGAATTCCTTCGGCGAGCAATTCCTGATAGCCGATGATCGCGGTGAGCGGTGTTCGGAGCTCGTGGCTCATCGTCGCGAGGAAGTTGGCCTTCGCTTCGTTGGCGACGAGGGCGGCGCGGTACAGTCGTGCGTTGTCGATCGCCATCGCGGCGCGGCGCGCCAACTCGAGTGCGACGGTGAGGTCCTGGTCGGTGAATCGCCGCGTGGGCCGGGAGCTGACCAGCGTCATCGCGCCAAGCGTGGTCCCGCGGGCGGCCATGGGAACGATCATCACCGAGTAGAGGCCGACTTCGCGCAGAATGCGGAGGTGTTCCTCGTCGCGCGCGCCGGCCACGAGCATCTCTTCGGTGACGTCGCGAACGAGGCTCGGCTGGCCGGTGCGAATGACCTGCGGTGCGCCCGTCGGCGCGTCGACGTCGACGGGGTATTTGCTGGCGAGCGCTTTCGCCCATTTGACGCGTTCGGGATCGGCGTGGGCGAGCGCGATCTGCCGCAGGGTGCCGTCGACGAGCAGCTCGACCGAGCACCAATCCGCGAAGTGCGGCACGGCAAGGTGCGCTACGGCGGCGACGGTAGTCTCGTAGTCGAGCGACGACGCGAGCGCGGCACTCGCCTGGTCGAGCAAGTGCAATCGTTCTTCGCTCGCGACGGCGGCGTCGCGCGACACGGCGGCCTCGCGGCTCGCGGCGGCCAGCGCGACGTTCGACTCTTCCAGATCGGTCGCCATCACCTCGAGCTGCGCCTGCTGTGCCGCCATGTCGCGCATCTGCGACTCGAACAAGCTGGCGGCGCGGCGCGCCTCGCGTCGCGATCGGCTCAGGTAAACGGCCAACCATGCCAGCAGCGCCGCCATCGCGAAAAACCCGATGGCGGTCAACCAGTTCGGCGCTGTGCTGGGAGGTGCCGTCACGATCGACTACAAATGTGTGAGGAGCGAGGCGGCGTTGTCGAGGTCGCACATGGTGCAAATCGTTTCAGAATCGAACAGCATGCTCTTTGCACGCCGCGGCAGCGCATCTACGCGAACACTCGAGGAACCCAGTGATGAAAAGGCTCTTTTTGGGAGGCGTCATGGCTGCCGCGGTCGTGGCGATTGGCGCGTGCACGAACGGGGGCAAGAACAAGGCGGATACGACAGGGATGAGCGTCGGCGCGGCACCGAGCTCGGCCGCCGGGGCCGCGGGGGCCGCGGGGGCTGCCGGCGCGGCTGGAGGCGGGACAACCGGCAGCACCGGAACGGCGGGCGTCGCGCCATTGCCGGACAGCGCCAAAGACACCCTGAAGAAGGCCACGAAAAAACCCTGATGATTAGAAATTTCTAATCGACGACCGTCGCGTCCGTCCAGGCGATGACCTTGATCGACAGCTCCTGCCAGCGCGGACGCCCGGAGACGATGGACGTGGCGTCGAGCGAGCGGTCGCGCGCGACGTCTTCGACGAGGCGGGCAAACAGCGCGTGAATTTGCGACTCGTCGTAGTCGAGCTCGCGCAGCTCGCGTGTTGCGGCCATCACGGCGCGGCGGAGCGTGGGTAGCGCGCGTGACGGGTTGACGATCGCCTGCGTGACCGCGCGCTCCAAACGCGTCTTGAACCGTGCATTGAAGGGCGCGGCGATATCAACAGCATGACGCCGTGTCGCCATCATGTATCCCGAAGCATGAGCGTTCATCGGCCAGTGCCGATGCAAATCTCGATCCGGGATCGAGTACGATCTTACTACATCAGTTTCACGAGAGAGCGGGTGCACTCATCGCGCGTATGCGCTCGATGAGCGGAGCGCGCAGCAAGTCTACGCGTGCGATGATTCGCTGCAGCGCCTCGCGCTCACCGCGCGCGAGCATGTGCGCGGCAGTTGTCGCGTCGCCGGCCGCGGCGTGAATCGCCGCCTGTGCCAGCGCGAAGGCATGCGGATCCCAGGCCTGTGCGTCACGCCCGATCGATAGCCACTCGCGACCGGCTGGCGCGTCGCCACGCCACGCCGTCTCGAAAATCGCCGCCTCCAACGCGGCCTCCTGCCGGGCGCGCGCACCGGGCACGCCGTCGACGCCGCTGACGCGGTCGAGCGTCGCCTGGAGCGTGGCTCGGGCGCGTGACACATCGCCCACGTCGAGCGCATGATAATACTCGAATCCTTCACGCTGGGCGGGCGCGCTGGCGGCGAGCACCGCGAGCATTTCGGGCGTCCAGTCGCGCGGGCGGCGCTCCGTGAGCATGAGCACGAGTGCGCCCAGGCGAATGCCTGGATCGAGCGGACGGCGCGGGCGCGTCAACAACAGTTGCAGGCCGTCGTTGCGAATCGCTCTGGTTTGCCGAATGGGGAGGAGCGTGCCGATTCCAATGCCAAACGACATGACGCCGGCAACGAACAGGTAGAACCGCGCGCCGCCTTTCGGCACGCCGGAGTCGGGCGAAAGCGCGCGTAAGAGCGCGATGCACGCGATCCCGGTCAGGAAGCTCGCGAGCGGCCCGCCGGCGACCATGCCGCGAAACGAGCGGCGCACGCGCTCGTCGGTTCCCCACTCGCGCGGCACCACCACGGCCGCACCGCCGTAGTAGAAAAACGATCGATGCAACACGAGCCGCGCGCGACGGCCTTCACGAATGAATCGCCACGGTCCCACGAACAGGCTTTGCAACCGCCACCCCGCAAGCGTCCCGGCGATCGCGTGTCCCAACTCGTGCGCGAGCACGACGGGCGGGAACAACAACATCAGCAGGAGAAACTGCGCGACGATCGTCAACACGGGCACATGGCGCGCCGGCCGATGCTCGATCATCGGAATGACCCGCAACAGGACCGCGATGATGAGCACGATCGTCGCGACCGCGAGCACGACGTTGACCGCCGCCTTCCACACCGGAGCTTTGCGCGGCAAGGCGGTGCTCTGCCAGCCGGCCGGACGGACGAGAGCCGGAACGCGCTGGTCACCGGGCACCGCGGCGCCGGTTCTCGACGGAGTAGTCACACTTCAACGCTAATCGCTTCAAGCGCCGTCGTGCCATGCCGATACTGGAACCGAATGGCCCCTTCCCGCCGCATGGAGCCCCGCCTGTGATCGCCGCCGTCGAGATTGCGCCCGACCTCGTGGAACGTGTGGACGCGTTGACGTCGCGCGCCGACACGCTGCGATTTCGCCTGGCGGGCGAAGGCCTCGCGCTGGCCGAAGAGGCGTTGGCACTCGCGCGATCGGCGGGATATCGCCTGGGCGAGGCGCGCGCATTGCGCGTGGCGACGACATATTCGACGCGCCAGCTCCGGCTCGACCGCGCGCTCGAGGACGCGACGCGCGCCGCGGCGATCTTCAACGAGCTCGGAGAGCGCACCGAATACGCGGCGACCCTCATGGCGATCGGCGGCGTCCACATTCGGCGCGGCGACATTCCCGCGGCGGCGCGTTATCACGTCGAAGCGCTCGAGCTGCAATGCGCCGTCGGCGATCGCGCCGGCGAAGCGGCGACGCGCAACTCGCTCGGCACCGTGCATTCGGTCGCAGGCGACATCGCGTCCGCGCTCGAGCAGTATCGCGCGGCGATCGATCTCTTCGAAGGGCTGGGCGACGCGAGCGGCGCGTCGGTTGCGACGCTGAACATCGGCTCCGCGCTGGGGTCGCTCGGCCAGTTCACCGAGTCGCTGGCGTATCACGAGCGGGCGCTGATGCACTATCTGCGCACGGGCGAATCGGTGAACGCCCTGCTGGCGCACAACAATGTCGGCTGGGCGCACGCACGGCTCGGCAATCGCGACTCGGCGCTCGAGCACTACGAGGCGGCATTGCATCTCGCGCGCGGCATGTCGGATAGCGAAGCCGAGATCTCGGTGCTCGAGAACATGGGGCGCCTGCATTACGACAAAGGCGACGCGGAGAACGCCCTGGGCATCTTCCGCCGCGTGCTCGTGATCAGCGAGGCGCAACGCGCGTCGGTTCACGAAGCCGAGGCGCATTTGCGAATCGGCGAATCGTTGGCGCGGCTCGGCGAGCATGAAGCGGCGCTGAGCGCGTTGAGTCTCGCGCTCGCGCGGGCGACGTCGTGCGGAGCGCATCAGCTGCTCTCCGAGGCGCACCGGGCGCTGGTGTCCGTCTACGAAGATCTCGGCGCGCCCGAAGCGGCGCTTTGTCACTACAAGACGTTTCATGCGCTGCGCGAAGAGTTGCATGGCGCCCAAGCCGAGCGTCGCGTGCTCAGCGTGATGCTGCAGGCGGAAGTGCGAGAGAAGGAGCGCGAGACCAACTTCCTGCGCGAGCGAAACGCCACGCTCGACGCCGCGAACGAAGAGAAGTCGCGCCTTCTGGCGCAGCTCGAGGCGCAGGCGGCGGAACTGGAGCGCGTGAGCCGCGAGGATGCGCTGACGGGGCTTCGCAATCGGCGCGATCTCGACGAGCGTCTGCCGCTCGAGTGGGAGCGCGCACGGCGGTTCAAGCACCCGTTGTCCGTGGCGCTGGCCGACGTCGATCACTTCAAGGCGATCAACGACAACCACTCGCATGCCACCGGCGACGCCGTGCTTCAGGCCGTCGCGCGGATCGTGCGCGAGCATACACGCAAGGTCGACGTGACGGCGCGCTACGGCGGCGAAGAGTTCGTGATTCTGCTCGTCGAAACACCGCTGTCGGGCGCGCTCACCGTCTGCGAGAACATTCGCGAAGCCGTGGCGAGCCACGACTGGTCGTCGATCGCGCCGGGGCTCGCGGTGACGATCAGCATCGGCATCGCGGCGGGCGACCATACGGCCAGCGCATCCGCGGCGATCGCCGACGCGGATGCGCTGCTGTACGTGGCAAAGCGATCGGGGCGCAACCGCGTCGTTTCGTAGTTCTTGTAGACCGCCCTCAGCGTTTGCGCGGATCGAGCGCGTCGTCCGTGCGCGCCGCGATGTCTTCCCAGTGTGCCTTGGCGGCGCCCGTCGTTCTCGACGCACGCTCGTGTGCGTCGTCGCGGATCTGGCGCAATTGCATGCGAGCCATCGCCGGGAGGTCGCTCCGCGGGATATTCGGGGCGCCGAGGAACGGCGGCGGTGGTGTGGGTGCACCCTGCTGAATGACACCCGGGCCAGGTGTCGGCGGTGCGGGCGGGTTGACGATCGCCGCCAGTCGTTCGACGTACACGCGCTGTAACGTTCGGCGGTTGGCGTCGGCCGCCGAGCCCGCGAAGACGTCGGCCTTGAGATCGGCGAGATAGTCCGCGAGCGCGTACGCATTCGCCGGGTCCATCCGCTCGGACTCGGCGAGCCGGCCGAGGCGCGGCGTCGAGAGGAGCGACGTGAGCACGGCGGCCTGGCGTGTCTCGAGCGGCGACGGTCCGATGCGCGACGTGATGTCCGCCGGCGCCAGCCACGCCGGCGTGTTAAATACATTGGTATTCAAGAATGCCAATGCCTCCTTCTGCTTCGCCTTCGGCACTACCCGATACACATTGGCGCCCTGGTCGCCGCTCTTGAGGTCGACCGTCACGCCGCCGATCTCGGTCGCGACGTGGCCCATGTACAGCGACCACATGCCCAGCGTCTCGCCGTACAATTCGTTGAGGTCGGCGTAGTCGTCGCCCGGGCGGGTGGTCCACGCGACGAGCTGCGGCACGACCTTCTTCATGTTCATGAGGGCGTAGCTCGTCGCCTTCATGGGATCGTTCCCGACGTCTTCCGTCTGCGCGCGCGGATCGACGCTGCCGTACTGCTGCGGCACGTAGTGATACGGAAACGGTCCGCTCTGATGCAGGATCCAGTCGTTGAGCGTCGCGCGCTCCGATTCCGCGGAGGAGTTGGGGATGACGCGATAGCCCCAGTTGATCGCGAAGTCGTCGAACGGTCCGACGCGACGAATGAAATCCTTGGGCTTGAGACCATCGCCCGGCTGCGCGACGTAGTTCTGCCGCGCGTAGTCCATGATCGTCGCGCTCACGCCGTACTTGCTCGTGAACGACGGCGAGCGCAGCGAGTCCACCGGGAACATGCTCGACGCCACCATGTTGTGCTCGAGGCCCAGGGCGTGCCCGATCTCGTGGGCGATGACCTGGCGCATCGTCTCTCCCATCAACTCTTCAGGGATCTCGAGCGTGCGGGCCATCGGATTCGCGGCGCCGGTTTCGATCATCAGCCGGTTGCGGTACGAGCGCATATGGTTGTGATACCAGTTGATCTCGCTGTTGATGATCTCGCCGCTGCGCGGATCGGGCGTGCTGGGACCGATCGCGTTGCGCACGAGACTCGCCGCCCAGCGCACCATCGAATAGCGCGCGTCGTCCGGATCCCAGTCCGGGTCTTCCTGCTTGGTTGGCGGGAGCTTGGCGATGATCGCGTTCTTGAAACCCGCCTTCTCGAACACGCGTTGCCACTGCTCGACGCCTTCCTTGACGTAGGGGCGCCACTTGGCCGGAGTTGCCGGATCGATGTAGTACACGATGGGCTTGACCGGCTCGACCAACTCGCCGCGCGCATACGCCGCGGGGTCCTTCGGCTCGAGACGCCACCGCGTGATGAACGTCTGCTGCGCCGCCTTCTGCTCGTCGAGCCCGTAGTTGATGCGATCGACGGTGAAGTACCCCACGCGATCGTCGGCGTAGCGCGGGCGCATTGGCACCTTGGGAAGCAGCAGCATCGACTGCCGCACTTCGACGGAGATGGTGCCGGCCGAGCGATCGGACGGAGCGGCCCCGGCGTCGAACGTTTGAACCTGGCGCACTTCGATGTTGATCGGGAACGCCTTCACGCTGCTGACATATGTGCGCGCCGGATCGAGCCGGCGCACTTGATACTGCCGCCGCTGCGCGTCGCTCAAACCGCTGATCGCGGGCACGTCGCCCGTGAAGAAGTCCGTGACGTCGATGACGTAGCTCGCGCTGTCGCGGGTGAACGCGGCGATGGGAAACGCCGCGATGATCGGCGAGAAATTGTTGTTGCGAACGCTCTGCGCGATCGGCAGCGTGTCGTCGGCAACGACGGAGTAGTCGACCGTATGCAGCTGCAGGCGATCCGCATTCACCTTTTCCCAGCGCACGACGCGATCCGCCATTTCGCTGCCGGCGAACTCGAAGCCGCCCGTGCCCGCGGGCACCGCCGCGACGCGCGTGAGAAACAGAATGTCCCGATTGAGCAGCGAGTCGGGCACCTCGAAGTAGTACCGGTCGTCGACGCGATGCACCGTGATGCCGCCTCGGTCGGTGTGCGCTCGGTCCGTGATGACCTGTGCATAGGGACGCGGCCGGCGCGCTTGATTTCCCGCTCCGCCCTGCGGGGGCGCGCCGGTCGCCGGGGCTTGCTGCCCTGGCGGTTGTGCGGGCGGCTGCGCCGGCGGATTCTGGGCGGCGAGCGAAGACGCCGCGACGAGCGAGGCGACGACGATCAACATTCGCATCGGAGATGTCTGCGGTGGAAAGGTGGGGTCGATCGGGCGGGCGAGTTCGCCAATCTGCCCGCAGGATCGCGGACCAGCTAGTACGGAAAGCGTATCCCCCGCTGTTCCGCCGGTGCCGTAATACAGCATATTTCGAAGGTCCCGACGCGGAGCGCTCATGAAGAAGGCCGAGGCGGTGGAGAATCTCGACAAAGCCGGCGAGACGATCGGCGAGCTCTATCAACGAGCGTGGGCAACCGCGCTCTATCCCACGGAACACGGCTGGGGCGCCAGCATCGCGAGCGCGGCGATGATCCCGGTGCTCAGCGCGGCATCGATCGGCCAGCTCGTCACCTCGGCCGTCGCGAAGCAGCTGCCCGAAGACGTCTACGACACGATCTCGAACATCGGGAATTCGAAGAAGCCGTAGAGTTCGCGAGTGTCATCCTGAGCGAAGCGAAGGATGACAAGGGGCTGACGGCCCTCAGGATGACACTTTCCTCACCAGCTCCGGCCACAAGGGCCGCGCCAGGCCGCCCGCATCTTCGTAGAAATGAACCGCGCCGGGCGTGTGCAGCTTGGCGATCAGAATGATCTGGCCCAAGTGCAGCGCGAAATGCTCGACGACGTGGTACACGACCTCGATCACCGTGAGCTCGCGGGCCTGAATCACGCGGGTGCCGGCGAGGTCCGCCGCCGTGAGCCCCGCGAGCACCGCGTCCGCTTCGGCCAGGACGTCGTCGAGCCGATTCAGCAGCGACGCGGCGTTGCCGCCTTCACGCGCGCCGAATTCGCCGGCACGATCGCGCTCGACATTCCGGCCGCCGACTCCGCCAACGATCCATTGCCGCACATTCCCGGCGAGATGCATGAGCAGGTTGCCGACGCTGTTCGATTGATCGTTCGCGCGCCACCACAGCGCGTCCGGCGGCAGGGACTCCACCGCCGCGCGGAGCTTCGTGCGGTACTCGGTGCCGAGGTAGTAGCGCGAGCGATCGATGAATGTCTGGGTCAGGTCCATCGCGGAGCTCCGGGCGGAAGGATCTCACCCCAAATCTATGATGCCGCGGCAAGGCTCCGAATTCGCTGCGCGACGGCGGCGGCGGGAACGGTTCGCGGAATGACGTCGCGCGCGCCGCACTCCTTGAGCCATCCCTCCAGCACCGCGTCGTTCTGCGCCGAGTAGACGAGCACCGCGGCGCATGATCCGCCCGCGGCGAGCGTCTGCAACATCCCGACCGCGTCGAGCTTGGGCAACGTGACCTCGGTGACGATCACGTGCGGCTTGAGACGACGTGCGTACGACAATGCCGCCTCGCCGTCCGCCGCCTCGATCACGCTCAGGCCATCCTCGCGCAGCGTCGAAGCAACGGCGCGGCGTTGATTCGCGTCGTCATCCACGAGCAGCACGCGAATGGGTTCCGCTGATGGTGGCGCCGCTGTAACCGCGGGCTTTGGTGCTACGGGTGCTACGGGTGATGGCGGTGCAACAGCCGCGGGCGCCTTCGCCGCTTCCGCTGCTTCCGCCGGCTTGGCAGGCGCCTCCATGGGCGAACCGAGCAACTGCGAAAGCAGCGCGTCGATGTCTCGCTGTTGCAAGTCGGCACCCGCCGAGTGTTGCGGGGCCGGCACGTTGTCGAGCAGCTCGCCGAGTGTGGTGATGCCGTCCAGCACCTGAGCGAGTCCCGAGTCCCACAGCGTTCGGATGCCGCCTTCACGCGCGATGTGCGCCAGCTCGGCCGGTTCGGCACCGCGGACGATCGCCGCACGCATCGCCGGCGTCATGATCACGACTTCGGCAACCGCCATGCGGCCCGAGTATCCGGTGCCGCGGCATTGTGGACATCCCACGGCGCGGCGGAGACGGCTTGTCGGAAGTCCAAGCAGTAGTTCCTGCTGCGACTCCGGCAATTCGCCGAGCTCCTGCGGCGCGGCGCACGCGGTGCACAGCCGCCGCACGAGCCGCTGTGTAACGACACCCTTGAGCACCGACGCGATCAGCGCATGATCGATCTCGAATTCGTGCAAGCGTTCGATAACGCCCGTCATGCCCGGCACTTCGATCGTCGTCACGACGAGCCGCCCCTCGCTCGCGCCCGCGACGATCGTTTCCATCGTCGCGGCGTCGGCAAGCGCTTCGATCAGCGTGACGTCCGCGTGCAGTCCGAGCGTGCCGCGCACGGCGGACGCCAGCGTCGGATGCGGCGAGTCGGCCACCTGCATCTGTTCGATGCCGTCCAACCGGCGACCGACCTGCTCCTCGATCGTGGCGATCCGCCGGCCGCGCGATTGAAGTTCTCTCATCAGCGCGTAGGCCGTCGTCGTGCGTCCGGTTTCCGGCGTCCCCGCGATGAACACGAGTCCCGACGGCTCGGCAAGCAGCTGCTCGAGCTGATGCCGCTCGTGCGCGGTGTATCCGAGATCGGCAACCGACAGCGCTGACTGCGGCGTGACCAGCGATACAACGACTTTCTCGTGCGACATGCCGACCGGCTCGGTCGCAATCCGCAGCTCGACCGGGCCCTGCTCCAACGTCACCGACGCGCGGCCATTTTGCGGGCGTCTCGTTTCGGCGTCGTCGAGCGACGCCATGCGCTTGAGTGCCGCGAGCAATGCCTTCGTGTGCACCGCGGCGAGCCGGAAGCGGTCGTTGAGCTTTCCGTCGACGCGAAGGCGAATCACCAGGCCGTCGTCGGGCGTCGGCTGCAGGTGCGCCTCGGAGGCATGCTCGGTTACGGCAGTGGCCAACAGTCGCGAGATGAGCGTTTCCGGCGCGTTCTTGTTTTCAGCACCGCTTTGCGCAGCGCAACTCGGCTGCGGCGCGGGCGCTGTGTGGTCGGAATCGCACTGCACCGAAACGCCGACGGACAATCGCGCCACGGGTTGTGGCCGCGGTTGAACCGCCGGGGCGCTGGACGCGACTCCGGCGATCGGACGCGAATCCAGATCGAGAGTTCGTCCATAGTTCGCGCCGCCGTACACGACCGCCTGGGCGCGCAAAATCGCGTTTGGACTGGCCGCCTGCAGCGCGACGCGTTGCCGGCAGGCGAACGCGAGCTCGCGCTCGAGCGCAATGCTGCTCGGGTTGGACGTCGCGATCGCGAGCACGCCCTTGTACACGCCGACCGGCGCGACGCGATGCTCGTGCGCGACTTCGTGCGCGAGCAGCGCGCTCAGCGCGGGAGAGATGCGCGAGAAATCAGCGGGATCCTTGCCGGACGCGGCGCACGCGAGGCGCAGGATTTCATCGTCGTCGACGCCGGCGCCGATGAGCATGCGCCAGGCGCTGACGCGCGGCGGACGCTCGCCTTTCGGGATCGAATGGCCGGCGCGGCGGGCCGCGTCGATGAGCCATTCGTCGGAGTCTTCGTGGTATTCGTTGCCGCGCGTTCGCAAGGCGGGGCTACGCATCGAGTCGGGCCGGGGAAACGTCGCGGCAAGACACAGCCGCAGTTTGGGGGCCTGCGGCGGCCGACCACTATCGATTGGACTATCGGCAGGTGCGTTTGGAAACTTGAGTGTTCTCGCGGCGAGGGCCTCGATTGCGCTCCGCCGTACCCTGGCGTATTAAGATTGCCATGAAGAGAGCCGTTTTTCTCGCGACCGCGCTCGGCGTGGCCGGCGCGATCGCCTCGAGCGCTTCGAGCGCGTCGGCCCAAGCGCTCGCCAAGTGGGAGAAGTTCGACTTCGCGCACCAACACGTCGATTCGGCGCAACTCGCGAAGCTGTCCTTGCCTCAACTGCGGTCGGTGCGCGGCATCGTCTTCGGGCGTCATGGCCGGCCGTTCACGGACGAACCCGACGTTCAGGCGTATTTGAAAACGCAGGCGTGGTATCGGCCGAATCCGAAGTTTTCGAACGCGAGCCTCTCGAGCGTGGAGAAGGCGAACATCGACGTCATCCGCCGCGCCGAGATGACGAAGCATTCGCAGATCGAGACGGGCGACGTTCGCTATCTCGCCGACAAGCCCATTACGGTCAAGATGCTCGGGCACCACACGGCGCCTGACTGGGAAGTTCTGCAATCGGAGATCAGCGCGACGCACGGTGCGTCTTTTGGCGTCGAGCTCGACGAAGAAGGCAACGACGTTCCATCGGCGTTGCAGAAATATTTCGACAAGCGGTATTGGTATCACGCCCGCGCCGATTACGACGCCAAGCAGCTCTCCGCCGTCGAACGCGCGAACCTGGATACGATCACGCTCGCCATGGTACGCGACCTCGGATACGGCGTCGCGCCGGGAATGATGTATCTGTTCCGGACGACGCCGCTCACCGACTCTCTGCTCCGCGGACAGCCGCTGTACAACCTTCGCTTGATGCGAAACGAGTTCTACGCGCGGCATGGCCGCCGCTTCGAGACGCCATGGCTGCGGGAATACTTCAAGGCCGCGCCCTGGTACAAACCCCGCGCCGATTTCACGATCGCCGAGCTGTCGCAAACGGAGAAAGACAACGTCAAGCTGATTCAGGCGGCCGAGGCGAAGCGCCACGAAGCGTTGTCGACCACGGAGATTGACGAGAACCAACTTCAGGGCTTGTTCCCCGAAGTCGCACGGCGTTTGCGCAACGAAGTGTTCGCGCGCCATGGTCGCACGTTCAAGGATCCACTGCTGCAATCGTACTTCGCGAGCCAGGAGTGGTACCACGCAAATCCGAAGTTCGATCTGTCGATGCTGACGCCGATCGAGCGGCGCAACGTTGCCACGATTCAACGCTATGAAGCGCGCGCCCGAGAGGGGCAGCGCTTCACCCCCGGCTGATAAGGATCACCCGAGTCTCGCGTGGCGAGACATGTTGAACTGTCGAACGACGCCCGCCGAGCAGGCGCTCACTGTGCCCGCAACGCCGTCACCGGATCGACGCTCGATGCGCGGCGGGCGGGCACCCAACTCGCCAGCGCGGCGATCGCAAGCAGCCCGAGCACCGAGGCGACGAGCGTCGGCGGGTCCATCGTCGCGACGCCGAAGAGCAGCGAGCGAAGATAGCGCGCGACCACCGCGAACAACGCCAACCCCGCGACGGTTCCGCAGAGGCTCAACACAATTCCATAGCGCATCATTCCCGCGGCCATTCCGCCTGGCGACGCACCGAGCGCGATGCGAATGCCGATCTCACGCGTGCGCAGCGTGACGACATACGCGAGGACGCCGTAGAGTCCGACCGCGCCGAGCAGCAGCGTTACCACGGCGGCGGCGCCAAGGATGAGGATGATGAACGTGAGCTGCCCCGTTGCCGCGGCGACGACCGCGGGCATCGACCTGGCATCGAAGATCGGAATGGTCGGATCGATGTCGCGAATCGCGGCCCGCACGTCCGGCGCGATCGACATCGACTCGTTCTTCATGCGCACGACCAGCGCCATCGTGCGCTTGGTCTGTGAGCTCACGTTGCCGGGTTCGTACGTCTCCGGGAAGTACGCGACCTGCGACGGCGCGGCGGCGAGCGACGTGTCTCGGATGTCGTCGACGACGCCAATCACGGTATACTCACGCGCTCCAGGCAGTGGGCTGAAGCGCTTGCCCAACGCGGCGACGCCGGTCGAATCGTGCCAGAACGATCGCGCGGTGTTTCGCGAGACGATCGCTTCATCATCGCGTTGGCTGGCCATGCGCTCGAAGCCGCGGCCCGCGATCAACGGAATGCGCATCGCGCGAAAGTAGTCGGCGTTCACCGCGGTCATCAGTTGCAGCGGCGGCAACTTTTTCGTCGACGATGGATCGTCTTCGGGATAGATCGGGTTCGGATCGATACCCTTCGCGACCAAGGGCAGCCGGGATGTGAGGCCGGCCGCCTCCACGCCGGGAAGCGCGGCCACTCGATCGACGAGCCGCGAATAAAACTGCACGATCGCGGTGTCGCCCTTGTACCGTCCGACCGGCAGCGCAATCCAGAATGTCGACACGCGCCGTGCATCGAAGCCGGGCCGCACCGCGTGCAGCCGCTGGAACGTGCGCAACAACAATCCCGATCCCGCGAGCACGACGAGCGCCATTGCAATCTGCGCCGCGACCAATCCGCTGCGCACGCGCTGTTGCGTGCGCCCCGCCGTTCCACCGCGGCCGCCTTCTCGCAACGCCAGCGCTTCGCGACCGATGCGCAACGAGGGAAGCACGCTGGACGCGAGTGTCACCAACACCGCGAGCGCCAGCGTGAATGCCACGGTGCGGGCGTCGATCGACACTTCGGCAATGCGCGGAATGGCCGTCGGCGCCGCGCTGACCAGCGACCGGATCACCACCGTTGCCGCGCCGAGTCCGACGAGCGACGCCGCGACCGCGAGCACGGCGCATTCCGTCACGAAGTGCAACCGCAATCGCGCTCGTCCCGCGCCGAGCGCCTGTCGCACCGCAAGCTCGCGCTGATGCGACTCGGCACGGACGAGCGTGAGGTTCGCGACGTTCGCGCAGGCGACGAGCAGCACGAGCAGTGCCGCTGCGGCAACCATCCATAGCGTGTGCGCGACTTCACCGACGATGTCGGTCCTGAGGGGCTCGATCGTCGGCGAGGGATGCGTCTGCGCGACGATCGTGGCCGTCGCAACTCCCGGCACGAAATTCGGAAACATCTCGGGCCAGCGCGGCAGGACGCTCGCGAAATCGCGTTGCGCGTCCGCGACGGTGACACCGGGCTTGAGTCGCGCGACACCCGGATATGCGAACGCCGTTCCGGGCAAATTCGCCGGGTCGAGCTGCAGCGGAATCCACAACTGCGTCGCCGCCGACGGAAAGCGAAAACTCGCCGGCATGACGCCGACGATCTCGCGCGCGATACCGTTGACGTCGAGTTTGCGGCCGAGGATCGATCGGTTCGCGCCGAAGCGCGCGTGCCACATGCCATTGCTGATGATCACTGTCGGCGATGACCTGGGTCGATCGTCATCGGCGGTGAACGCGCGACCGACGACCGGCGCGACCTGAAGCACCGGCATGAGCGTCGCGGTAATCGATGCGCTCGGAAGTCGCTGCGGTTCGCCGGTGCCATCGGGTTCGTCGACGTTCACGTCCGCTTCGCGGTAGATGCCAATGCCGTCGATGGTATGCGTGAGTCGCTGGTAGAGAAAGTAGGTGGACCCGGTTTGTGGTTGATGCGACAACCCGAACGCAGGCATATCGTGCCAGGCGCCGACCAAGCGATCCGGATGACCGAACGGCAGCGGCCGAAGCAACACGCCGTTCACGAGCGCGAAGATGGCGACCGCGGCGCCGATGCCGATCGCGAGTGTCGATACCGCGGTGATGGTATACGCGCGCGATCGCCGCAGCGAACGCATGGCGTAGCGAACATCCTGCGCGACCGCGGCGAGCACCTGCCGCGCGCGTTCGCGACGACGCCGGCGGCGATCGACCCGCGCGAGCTCGCGTCGCGACGCACGCAGGTCGCCAAATTCGGCCTCGGCGTGTCTCCGCGCGTTGCCTTCCGATTCGCCGCGCTCGACCAACTCCCGCATGCGGCTCTCGACGTGGAACGATATCTCGTCATCGATGTCGCGCTCGATGCCGGTGCCGCGCCCGCGGCGCAGCGCGCCGGGAATGCGCAGCACGCGACGCAGGCCCGGTATGCGAGGCTCGCTCGACATCAGCGCTCACCCCACGACGTCGCGTGCAACACCAGCGACATCCCTTCCGCGTACCGCGCCAGCCGCGACGATTCGGCGCGAAGGTGTTTGCGGCCAAGCGCCGTGAGCTGATAGAACCGTGCGCGGCGATTGTTCTCGGACAATCCCCAGTCGCTCTCGACCCAGCCTTTGTCCTCCAGGCGATGCAGCGCGAGATACAGCGCGCGGTCTTCGACGGCGAGCGCGTCGCACGACGTCTCCTTGATCCACCGCGCGATGCCAAAGCCGTGACGCGGACCCCACGACAGCGTTTTGAGGATCAGTCCATCGAGCGTGCCGCGCAGCAGGTCGTCAGGTGCCTTCGCCACGGTCTTCTCCCCGGAGTAACTCCGGGGAGAAGATGCCGCGGGCGGCGCGCCGCGTCAAGGCGGACGGCACCGTGGGCACGAGCTGACGGCCTTGACTCATGACTGGACTTATCGCTGACTTATTATCTTGACCGCTTGACTAATGTCTTGACTTACTCTTTACTTATAAGATGAGCTATGTGCCGCAATTCACCATCACTGCGCGGCTCCTGTCCCTCGTCGAGACGATCGCCACGCTGCGGACCCGCATTCAAGGCGCGGCGGTGGAGCTGGCGTGGATCCCGGCCCTGCAGAAAGACACCCGCACGCGGAACGCCCACGCGTCCACGGCGATCGAAGGCAACCCGCTCTCGCTCGATCAGGTCCGCACGCTCGACGCGGGCGGCGAGCTCACGGCCTCCGACCCGCGGTCCGATCGCGAAGTCATGAACTATTTCGCCGGCCTGCGGTACGTCGAGAAGCACGCGCGCAAGAAGACCCTTCGGCACGAGGATGTCTTCCGGCTGCATCGCATCCTCGCCAGAGGGGTGATGGATCAGGGTGAGGCCGGGCGCTATCGCACGATCGGCGTTCGGGTCGGCCGCTTCACGCCGCCCGCGCCCAAGGCGGTGTCCGGCCTCATGTTCGAGCTTTTAGAATGGTGGAATATCACATCCAGAAACCTGTCGCCGGTGCTCAGCTCCGCCATCCTGCACTATCAGTTCGAGGCGATCCATCCGTTCGCCGACGGCAACGGACGCACGGGCCGCGCGCTCGCGCTCTGGGAGCTGTATCGCCGCGGATTCGACACACATCACATCTTCTCGGTCGACGAGTATTACTGGGAGAATCGGCCCGGCTACTACGCCGCGCTCGAAGCCGTCCGCCGCGAAGGCGACGACCTCACGACGTGGCTCGAGTATTCGGCCGAGGGGCGCCGGCACACGCTCGAGCGCGTGTGGCTGCGCGTGCAGGCGCTCAACGCGGCGGGACCGGCGCGCCTGGTGCTTCGGCCAAAGCAGGAGCGGCTGCTCGAGCTCCTGCGCGACCACGGCAGCATGGCGCCGTCCGAGATCTGGGCGGCGCTCGAGCTATCCAAGCAGGGCGCGATGGATCAGCTTCGGCCGCTGCTCGACGCGGGGATCATCGAAAAGATCGGCGGCAAGAAAACCGGCCGGTACACACTGCGCTCTCGTGCGACGCCGGCGTAGTGCCCTGCGCCGTCTCGTCACGATCAGAACGCTTCGCCAAATCGGAAGTAGAACGCGCCCGACGTCCTGTTCGCGAACGCATAGTCGGTTCCGACGTTCAGCCGATGTGTTTGCGAAAGGAGATACCGCAGTCCGAGGCCGCCTGACACGAGCAGATGATCTGCCGCAACGTCTCCGATCGACGGCGCGACTTCACCCGTGCCGCCGAATACGGTGCCGCCCCAGCGGCCGATCAATCGCGCGCGATACTCCGCCTGAACGGCGAACATCGCGTGATCGCGATACCGCCCGGCAACGTAGCCACGCAAGTCGTTTTGAGCACCGAACAGACAGAGTTGCCAGAGCGGTGCCGCGTCGCCGGCGCCGCACGCGGTGGCCCGAACCGCGAGCACGTCGTGCTTCTTGACGGGAATGTAATGGTTGATCCACACGTCGTACGAATTGAACGCGCGATCGCCGCCGAGCCACGTGCGCGCGTACATCAGGGCGCCTTGAGCGAATGTGCCGCTACGCGGCGAGACATCGTCGTCGCGCGTGTCCCACGAGCTCGCCGCGCCGAGAGCGGACGTCCAGACCGTGGAATCGCCGGGCATCAGCGCGTTGAATGGACCCAGGCGATCCGACGGAGCGAGACTGGCATCCACGCCGTCGATGCGATAGCGAAGACCCGCGAAGAGCGGACCGACAACGCGATGTAGCCCTTCGATGACGTCGGCGTTGCCGTCCTGCCGCAGAATCACCGAATGATCGCGGTTGCCCGCGTCGTTGCCGATGCCAAAAAACCGGTAGTCGACGTTGTACTGCGCGATGCCAAACGAGGTGTTCCAATCGCCGCGCTGAAAATACGCGCGGCCGCCGAGACTCACCATCCAACTCGAGCGCTCGGCGAGCAATCCGCCGACACCGATCGCCGAGCGCGGCGAGCCCGAGTCCATGCGGAACACCATCGCCGCCGCTCCACCGCCGCCGAGCCCGAACGTCGGACCGGCGCCGAGCACCGGAATGAACAAGACGCCGTTCATCTTGGTCGGCGACATTGCCTTGGCGTCCGTGGGTAAATCGGTCCCGGGCGTCGGATCTTGCGCGAGCGCGACGCTGGAGACCGCCGCGAGGATGAGGAGAGATCGGCCGAGTAGCATGCGGAAGAGTTGCCCCGCGCGGCACGCGTCGCCTATTGGCCCAAAGACTATCCTCTGTAGCGCGGCAGGCAGACGCTGAATTCGGCGACGGTCGACGTATCGCCGCCGTGCATGATGGCGGCGCCGCCGTGCGCTTCGACGGTGCGCCGCGCGAGCGCCATGCTCACGCCCGCCCAATCCACACCGTCGCGCCGCGCGCGAACGAACGGCTCGAAGGCTGTTCCGCGCTGGTCGTGCGTCATCTCGTTATCGTCGAAACGTACGCGGAGCTCGACCCAATGCTCGTCGGCGACGACGCGTGCCGCCACCGTGCCGTGGGTGCCGCTGAACTTGACGGCGGTCGTTAGAATACTCGTAAGTGCGCTCGTGAGCGCCGTCGTATTCCCGACGACGAGTACCTGGTCGCGCACGGGCTCGACGGTGAAGGTGGTCGCGCGGGTGTCGGCGAACTTGGCGAGCGCTTGCAGCGCGGACGCCAGCAGGTCGCTCGCGTCGATGACTTCCCACACATCGTGGAGCTCGAGCGGCGGCGCCACGAACGTCGCGAGATCGCGCAGAAACACAGCGATCTGATTCACCTGCCGATCGATGACCGCGCAGGCTTCGGTGACGTCGTTCGGGTCGTCGCGGTGACGACGGATGACGGCGGTTTCGCCGCGAACCACCGTCAGCGGATTTCGGAGCTCGTGCGCGATCGTCGCGAGCAGATCGGCGATCGGCAGGGCGCCGACCGGGGATCGATACGTCGCGGGAACGAAGGTCGACGTCGGCGTACGCGGCGGAGAGAACCCACGCGACTCCGGACTCCGGGGACGTTCGGCGAGATGCTGGTGCTGATGCTGATGACTTCGCATTCGCCACGATACGCGACCGTACGATTCGGCGTCACCGAATCTTACCGGAGTCCAACTCCCCGTAAAACTACTGATGGCGGTCGATCGCGGGCTTTGCCGGTGTCGTGTCCGCCGCGAGTCCGGTACGAAACGCGTATTGGATGAGCTCCGCGGTCGAGGAAACGCCGAGGGACTCCATCATCTCGTACTTGTGCGATTCGACGGTGCGAACGGAGACGCCGAGCGTCACGGCGATCTCCTTCATGCGCTTGCCGCGTGCGATGAGGCGCAACACGTCGCGCTGCCGCGGTGTCACTCCGCGCGAACGCGTCTCGTCGGAGCGCCGGCGCGGGGCCGCGAGCTCGGTCATCACGTCGCGGCTGAGCAGCGGGCTTACATATGATTGGCCTTTTACAATTTGTTGAATCGCCAGAATCAACTCGGCGCCGGCCGAGCTCTTGAGTAGGTAGCCCGCGACGCCGGCGCGAAACGCTTCGGCGGCAATCTCGGGATCATCGTGCATCGTGAGTACGATGATCTGGCTTGGGATGTGTTCGGCGCGCAGCTGGCGCGCGGCCTCGAGCCCGCTCAGGCGCGGCATACTGAGGTCGGTGACGATGATATCCGGCCGAAGCGTTCGCGCGGCGGCGAGAAGATCCATGCCGTCGGCGACAACCGCCAGGACGTCAAAGTCGTCTTTGAGGATGCTCGCCAGACCTTCGGTGACGATGGGGTGATCGTCAGCCAGGAGAACGGTCGGTCGCGCCATTAGCCGGGAACGGAGGGGTTAAACTGGGCTGAGACGACGGAACGCTGACCTCAATCCGTGTTCCGCCCCTTGGCTGCGACGCCACGTGAAAGGTACCCCGCAAGAAGCGAACGCGCTCATCGAGACTGAGCAGCCCCAGCCCGTCGCCGGCCCCGATGGTGCTCGTGTCGAATCCGATGCCATTGTCGGCGATCGACATCTCCACGGCCGGTCCTCGCCGGGCGATGGAGACGTTCACCTCGGTCGCACGTGCGTGCCGCGCAGTGTTCCTCAGGCATTCCTGGGCCACTCTATAGATGCAGAGCGCAACGTCGCCGGGCAGTGACTCGAAGTTGCCTTCCGTCTCGAGCTCGATGACGAGGTTGTAATTCCGTCGGGCATCTCCGCACAACGACCGAATGGCGGCCCCGAGTCCGGCGTGCTGGAGCACACCGGAGTGCAACTGGTGGGACAGTTGCCGCACGTCGAGGGCGAGGCTCGCCGCCCGGTCCTGGAGCGCCGCGATTTCGTGCACGAGCTCAGGCGACTCCCGCGGCATTCGGTTCCACACGTGAGTCAGGCCGATGGCGAGTGCGGCGATCTTCTGATTGATGTCGTCGTGGAGTTCGCGGCCAATGCGGGCGCGCTCCGTCTCCTGCGCCGTGATCAGTCGAGCGGCGAGGTGATGAATGCGCTCGGAGCTGGCGCGAAGCTCGGCCAGCAGAACTTCGGTTGAACGCTCGGTGTGTCGGCGGAGCCAGCGCTGGCGAGCCAAGCCGGTGATGACGAGGGCCTGGACCAGCACGACGACGAGAATCGACGCGATCAACAGTCGCGGCTCCATCGCTGCACGCGGCGAGAGCGCGACTGAGGCGAATCGTACTCAGTCGGCCGCCGGAGGTCGTGGGGGCCTTCGGCATCGTGCTGCATACCTGAGTGTAAACCGCGAGCGGACAATCGCTAGACTCCGGCCGCCCACGGGCTCGCGTCTTAGTCATGCGTCCAACGTCTACTGCTCGATACGGCACACAGATGGAGATCGTTCGAGTGTGCTCAACTCGGCGGATCCATGCCAGCCAACTCATGCGGCTTACGGAGCTTATACCACGCGCGGTGCATTGCGTGCGCGGCAACCTTGGCGGCCGCAGTCGGTGCGACCGCGTGCGAGCCGACCAACCCGCTGGCCACGGATCTCGGCGGCGTCGTGCTCACGCTCGTGGACAGCGGCCAGGCGCTCGGGAGCGCGCGCACGTTCGCCGTGCCGGACACGATCGTCGACGTGCCGGTGAACTCCACGGCGATCGACCATTCGTTCGACCACCAGGTCATCGCCGACGTTCGCCGCCACTTCGTATCGCTCGGCTGGCGTGACGTCTCGAACGACTCCGGGGCTCGGCCGGACGTGGTGGTGCTCGTCGCCGCGTCGCAGCGCACCGAAACGGGGGTCGCGTACTTCGACTGGTTCGGCGCGTGGGGGTACTTGCCGTATTGGGGCCCCACCGTCGACGCCTCGTGGGTGTGGGGCGTTCCGGGCGCCGCCCTTCCCTATGCGTACCAGGCGGGGACGGTGCTGATCACAATGCTCGACCTGCGCGAGCAACGCACCGACTCGAAGAGCATTCCGCTGCTCTGGGCGGCGACGCTCGACGGCATCGTCACCTCGACCAACGGCACCGCGGACCGCGTGGTGCGGGGCGTCGACCAGGCCTTTCAACAATCTCCGTACTTGAGGGTTCCGTGATATGAAACCATCCTGGCGTGCGCCGGCGATAGCTGCCGCGGTTTCCGCGATTCTCGGGTCTCGCGCCGCGGCGCAGAATCCCCAGACATCGTCCGAGGGTCCGTCATTCACGAGCATCGGCACGTACGCGATCGCCTTTCCGGTCGGTGACACGCACCGGTTCGTGCCGAACGTGAGTTGGTTCGGCGCCGGGTGGGAAGGTCAGTGGCTCGTGCGCCCATATACGGCGGCCGGCGCGGCGATCACCGTCAACGACTTTTTCGATGCGACGCATGGAACGACGACCTTTCCCTCCGGAGCGGCGACGGGTTTTCAGAATCGCGAGTTGTTGGTCGTGACGGTGATGGGCACCGGCCGCTGGAATCCGCACCATCTGCTTGGACGCGGCGGTTGGCTTGGCCTTGGCGCCGGCGGTGAATACGTGCAGCAGAACTATCAGCTTGGAGTGAATTCGTCGTTCGCGCGGAATGGCATGCATTTCGTTCTCGCTCCGGACATCGGCGTCACGACGCCCATCTTCGACGACGTCGACCTCGTGTTCAGCGCGCGGTACACCGGCGCCACCGCCGCCGGCAGCTATCTGGGAGGCGGTTCGCGGCGGTTTGGGTTCGTGACGTTCAGCATTGGAATGTCCGAGCACTGACCACTGACCGGGCGGAGCGAGCAGACCACGGAACACTTCTGAGCTCACGGATCGGCACGGAGACGGCGTCAACCGCAGTGAACGGATGTCGATGGGCGTTTCTTGGAACACCTTCAGGATGCTCCGATTCGCGAGGCATCCCGAGGGTGTTATTATAGTTCTTGGATAGCCGTTGACTGTGGCTCACGCCGTCTCCGTGCCTGTCCGCTGTTGTCCGCCGTTTGTCCGTGGTCATTTTTGGCACGGACAACATCCGGACGTTCACGGACAGGCACGGAGACGGCGGATGAATGGCGTTTGAAGTTCAGGGACTCTTTTTTTAGAACACCCTCGGGATGCCTCCGATTCGCGAAGCATCCCGAAGGTGTTCTTAAGAAATACTCAACAGCAGTCAACCGCAGTTCACGCCGTCTCCGTGCCTGTCCACGTTCGTCGGACGTTCGTCCGCGTGGTCACTTCGGTGGCCCCAGCTGCCCAGCGGCCACCCCAGTCCTCGACACCGCGTACGGATTCCCGCCGAGCGCCGCCGAGATGTCGGCGATCGCGCGCTGGGCCCGAACGCTGTTCCCCGCCTCATCGAGCGGCGGTGAGATCACCGCGATGCCCCAGTTGCCTGGTGAGACCGCGATCAATCCGCCGCCGACGCCGCTCTTCGCCGGCAAGCCGGTCTTGAAGAGCCACTGGCCGGAGTCGTCGTACAGACCGGCCGTCGCCATGACGGCGAGCAGACCGGGAATGTGTTGCGTGTCCAGAACGCGCATCTTCGTGAGCGGATTGACGCCGTTGTTCGCGATCGTCGCGGCCATGATCGCCAGATCCCGCGCGTTCACGCCGACCGAGCACTGACGCGTATAGATGTCGGTCGCCTGATCGGCATTCGCCGAGATGTGGCCGTACGCGAGCATCAACGCGCCGATCGCGCGATTGCGCTGGTTCGTTGCGGCCTCAGACTGGTACACATCCTCGAGCACGCGGAGATTCCGCCCGGCGAAACCGTTGTACGTGTCGGCGATACGGCTCCAGATCTCGCTCGCGTTGGCGCCGCCAACCATGCTCGTGGCGGTGATCGCGCCAGGATTCACGAACGGGTTCTGCTCGAAGCCCTTCTTCTGCTCGATCGCGACGATCGAATTGAACGGCTGACCGGTGGCATCGACCCCGATGTTCTTGACGATCGCGGCTTCGCCCGAATCCTGGAGAACGCGCGCCAGCGTAAACACCTTCGAGATCGACTGAATGGAGACTTCGGTCTTGAGATCGCCAACGGTGTACGCCTGCCCGTCGGCCGTGACGAGTGCAATGCCGAACAGGTTCGGATCGACCTTCGCGAGCGCCGGGATATAGTCGGCGTTCTTTCCTTCCTGCAGTGTCTTGTACTTCTCGTATGCGGCGTTGAGCGCGCGTTGAATGTCCGCTGCGCTCGGCGTCGTCCCTTGTTGCGCGACCGTCCGCGTACTTTGCGCGATCGCGGCCGTGGGCGGCGCGACGACGACACCGCCCAAGCCGGTGAGAATCGAGGCGACGGCGACGCGGCGCACCAGGCGCGACACGCGGCTGTTTCGAATGCTGCTCATCATTTGCCTCCGAGGTCCTGCGAGAAACTGTACTTGAACGAGAACTGCAACCGGTGATCGGCGAACGTCCATCCGTCCGCGACGTTCTTGCGCCAGCCGTACTGGTATTCGCCGCCCATCATGACGCCGGTGACGGGGGTCCACAGCAGATTCACGATGGCGTACTGACCGTTGTGATACGCGGTCACCGCCTGCGCGTTGCTGTTGTCGATGTTCACCATCGACCACCCGAGCGAGGTGCTCACGCGCGGATTCCAGTTGTGATCGATGAACGTGGAGGCGCCGAAGATCGGCAGCGCTTCGCCGGTGAGCGGCGTGCGGAGATTGCCGGTATTGAACTTGGCACCGACGTCCGACGGTGCGTCGTTGAAATAGTTCTGAATGCCCGCGCCGTACGTGAACTGCAGGCGAATCACGTCCTGGCCCAGGAACTTGATGTTGGAGCTGAGATTGGTGCCCCAGCCGGTCACCCGGCCGCTCAGGTCGAACGTATCGACAGGCACCTGATCCCAACGAATGTCGCGCAGCATGCCGGCAACGCGGACGTAGCCCCAGTTGGCGCCGTACTTGAAGCCCGCCGAGAGATCGGGGAGCGGGTAGCGGGGTGTGACGTTCTGCAGCTCGATGCGATTCGCGAAATTGCCGGCGTCGGCGCTCGCGCCCGGATTCTCGAGGGCGATGCGGAGATGCATCTTGTCGTTGTCGATCGGCTTCCAGTACACCTGCACGTTCCGGAAGAACAGCATGCCGTTCGGCCCCCAGTAGTCGAGAATGTTCGGGAAGACGTCGAGGTCCATGAACGCGCTCTCGAGCTGGCCGCCGCCGATGCCGTGCCACTCGCCGTAGGCGTGCCGCAGGCGGATGGTCGTCTGGCCGGCATCGCGGCCGACCCCGAACATGTCGAAATCAAAGTTTACGAATACGTCGCCGCGTCGCGTTGGAATGGTCGCCTTCGCGCCGAACCGGCTTTGCCGGGCGCTCAGGTACGAGTGGCCGTTTCTTCCGAGGTCGTCCGGACCGGACGGCAGCCTGGACGGCCGGTTGACGTCGAACCAGTTCGGGTCGTTGCGCTTGAAGTCGGCGATGTAGTCGGCCTGGCCGAAGCCGTAGAGCGTGACCTTGGGCGTCGAGTCCGGCGGCGTCTGGGAGCCGGCGTAGTGGGCCGCGAGCGCGAGCTGCGCCACGACCGCGCCCGCCACGATCGCGGTCCGTGCCAGCCGACTCACGACGAGCCGCCGCCTTTCCTGTTTCCTCATATCACTATCCTCATTACGGATGCGCGGCTTCCCATGCGCGGACGGAGCGCCGGGCCGCGTCGAACAGCCGCTCGTAGTTGCCGACGCGGACCTTGGCGCGAGCGTCCGGGGTCAGCGCCGCCCACAGTGGGCCATACAGGGTGTCGGTGGTGAGGTAGGACGCCGCGTCGGTGGGTGCGACGGCGTCGGTGCCGAAGAGAAATCGATCGGGGTAACGATTGATGAGATCCGCCGCGATGCGAATCGTTTCAGGGGACGCGACGAGATACTTCGCCACGACGTCCCAGGAGATGTCGAAGTAGAGATGTTCGAACGCCGGATCCGACAGCATCGCGGCCAACACCAGGGCGTGATTCCTGACGGGCCGCACGATGCGACCCACGCCCGTGTGCGCCCAGATGATCGTGGTGTTCGGGTGCCGGCGCACCACGGCCTTCATCTCCTCGAGATACGCCGGCTTCGCGGTATCCGCGGGAAACGGCACGTCCATGTCGTTGTGCACGAGCGCGATGAGGCCGGCCTCACCCGCGAATGACAGAATGCTGTCGAGCGCCGGATCCATCAGGCTCGCCGGGCCTGGGCGCGTCTTCTCCCCAACGAATTCCTTGTGGATCGTGAACTCGCCGATGCCCGAGAACACCCCGGGATACATTCGCAGCACGCGGCGAATGTGATCGACGCCGTACATGTCGCCGGGATTGAAGCCGGTGATCATCGGGTCGAACCGCGCGCGATCGGCCGCGCTCAACGACAGATACTCCGATGCGATCACCGCGTCGACGAACGAGTAGTAGTAGAGCGGTGCGTCCGAGTGCAGGTAGTACGTCGGTGCGTCGTCTCCGGTGACCGAGTGCATCCACTCCTGCTGCAGCGGAATGCCGAACACCGCCACCCGCCCGATGGTGTCGCCCATCAGCTTTAGAAATTGCTGAAGCGTCGGACCACGCTGGACGTAGTTCGTCAGGTGAAAGTGCGTGTCGTTCAACGTGACACGGTTCGCGGCGGCTTGCGCGCCGGCGGAATGCACGGTGCACACGACTGCCATGAATGACGCGCACGCGGCGACTGAGCGCATGGACAGGCCCGAGGCGAAAGACGGACGGTTCAGTAACACGGCGCCCAAGTTCTCGCCGAGCGCGCGAATCGCGGTATTGGTCGAAAGTCGGATGGCCCGAAGTCCGACGCCGACGAATCATGCGAGCTCGATCACCTTCTCCACGCAGTTAACTCCTTTGGAGCTCGCGATGCCTGGTGTCCGAACACTGCGCGCTGCGGCGCGTCGTACCGCTTGCGCCGCGGCGTGTGTCGCGCTGTCCGCGACCGCCGCACGCGCCCAGGATGCCGACCCACGCCCGCAGACGGCCGACTCGTCGCTGCGCTTTCCGAATACCACGGCGGGCGAATTCACGCCGGCCACCGGCTTCGACATCGTCAAGACGCCGCGCGGAACGCTCAACATCTCGATGTACGGACTGTTCCGATACCTGAACCAGATGCCCGCGGGGCAAACGTTCACCGATCATCTCGGTCGCGTACGCGACGTCGATCCACGCAACGACATCAACTGGCATCGCACGATGATCTGGCTGACCGGCTTTTTCTGGGACCCGAAATTTCGTTACAACATCACGAGCTGGTCGCTCGGCGCCACGCAACAGACGTTGATCTTTGGCAACGTACAGTATCTGGCATCGAAGGCATTCATCATCGGTGTCGGCATTCTTCCCACGTTGACCGCGCGATCGATGCAGGGGTCGTGGCCGTACTGGGCGGGGTCCGATCGGCAGATGTCGGAGGAGTTCTTTCGCGGCGGATTCTCTTCGGGCGCATTCATCACCGGCGAGATCGTGCCGCGGCTCACCTACTCGCTCTCCGTCAACAACAACCTCAGCCAGCTCGGCGTGACGCAGTCGAACGACACGCGCGACATGGCGTACAGTGGCAGTCTCCGCTGGCAGCCGACCACAGGCGAGTTCGGTCCGCGCAACGGCTTCGGTGATTTTGAAAACCATACGCGTTTCGCGACTCAATTCGGCATCTCGGCGTGCCAATCGCGAGAGAGCCGCTACGCCCCGCTCGGATCGCCCCCCAACGCAACGCAGATCAAGCTCTCGGACGGCGTCAATCCATTCGAGGAAGGAGCACTCGCCGACGACGTCACCGTGCAGACGCTCGACTACCACGAGCTGGCGCTCGACGCCGGCGTGAAGTTCCACGGCTTCTCGTTTCAGAGCGAGTACTACTTCCGGACACTCGACCATTTTATCGCGACGGGTCCGCTCCCTCTCAAATCGATCTACGACCACGGCTTCATGGCCGAGGCGTCGTACATGGTGCTGCCGAAATCGCTGGCCGCGTACACGACCAGCGGATATGTGTTCGACCAGTTCAAGCGGCATCCGTGGGAGCTGGGCGGCGGTCTCAATTACTACCCGTCGGGCACGCGAAGCTGGCGCGTGAATGCGCATGTGCTGCACATCAACAAGTCGCCGGCAAGCTCGTTCTTCGGCTATTACCTCGCCGGCCAGACGGGGACGATCTTCTCACTCGGCGTGGACATTCTGCTTTGATCGTCGCTCGGACCGCGCTGCTCACCGGCGTGCTCGCGTTGGCCGCCGGGATGACGCCGGCGGTCCGCGCACAAACGTCGACGTCGGAGCTCTGGCCGGAAGTTGACGTCTATTGGCAGCCCGCGGTGCATCAGCGTACGATGCTCGAGCTGTCCGCATCGACGGAGCAAGAGGGCCCGAAACGCGAAGCGACTGTCGGCCTGTATCAGGATTACCTGCGACTGCCTGACGGATATTTTCGCGGCGGATTCCGATACACCTTCAGCACGCGCGACGCGAGCTACCGCGAGTCGCGCGTCGTCGGCGAGGCGACGTTCGCCGCGTACTCGCCGCCGTTCGCGCGCTTCGTCAGCCGCAGCCGCATCGAGCTGCGATACGTGAATGGAGCATATTCGTATCGCCTGCGCGAACGCATTCACGTACAGCGCTGGTCGCTCGCGCCCAAGGGGCCGTGGTGGGCGCCGTACGGCACCGTGGAAGCGTATTACGACTCTCGCTACAACACGATCGCGCGGCTTGGCGGTCGAGTCGGCACCGAGCTGCGTGTTCGTGGCCCGATATCGTCGGACGTGTACGTGGCGCGACAAAGCAATTCGCGTGGTGAGCCGCACAACGTCAACGCGCTTGGGTTGACTCTTCGGTTGAATTACTGAGACGGCGCTCCATTCACTCCGCGGCCGTCAAGCGATGGGCGACCGAGAGACGCCCATCTTGATGGCTTCGGCGAGTCGTGTGCGCACCGCCTCGGCGGTCCGTGCGCGAATGCCATCGCAAATGCGCGCGCGCACGATCTCGGCCAACTCGTAGTGGATGCTGTCGGCGAGCCGCTCGACATCGATGACGTCGCGCGCCGCCTGATGCGCGATCGCGCCCCGAATGGCGCCGCTCAGTCGCTCTCTCAACACGTCCTCGAGGTTGGTCCGCACCGTCGTCTCGATGCGTTCGCGCAAGCCATCCATCAACTGCTCTCGCACCGCGTCCGCGATCGGCCGCTCGATCGTCTGCGCCAGGCGATCCAACGTGGCCGCGACGCCGAGCCGGCCGTGCGCCGTCGCACGTGGTTGCGCGGCGTCGCCGTTCTCCACCGCGCGTCGGAACGATTCAGCCAACCGATCGCCGTTTCGCTCGCCTGTCGCCTCGTGCAAGCTGTTGGCGACGATGCAGCGAAAGCGCTCCATCACGCCGCGTAGCACGCGATCGTGCAGCGCCTGCTCCACCGCTTCGCCGAGCAACGCCGCGGTTCGCTCGCCCGCTTCGTCACTTGCCGCCGCATGCTCGGACGCTTTCAGCTGAAAATCCTCATCGAGCCGCTCACGCGCGACTTGGGCAACGCGACTGCGAATGACATGCCGCAGCCCATCGCGCAGCCGCTGGCGCACCGCTTTCTCGGCGGCGCCATACAATCGTTCGGCCAACTCGTCGATCGCGTCTGCGTCAAGCGGTTTCGGGAGCCCGGCGACGTTGATCGCCGCGTGAAGCGCATTGGGCAGCCGCTCGCGCAGAATCAGCGGAACGCCCTCGCCGAGGACGTCGCGTGCGCGATCCTCGATCGCATCGCTCAGACGCACGTTCAGCAGGTTCATCGCGACGATGGCATTGGCGCCGTGCCCCCCGGCGTCGCGCAACGCATCGCGGAGATCGCGCGCCAGCCGCGCGCGCAGCACGTCGCGAAGCCCCTCGCTCACACCGCGCTCGAGCTGATGCACCGCTCGCTCGGCGATACGTTCGGGGACAAGCGCATCGCGGAGGGCGTCGCTGACGTCGCGCAGCACGCGCGCCGAATCCGGCTGTTCCAGTCGTTGAATCATGGCGCCGACGATACCGCTTCGTACGCGAACCGTTGATCGGACGAACGTCCAATAACCTGCGCCTCACGTGCGCCGTAGTGTGTGCCCATGCCGCCGGTGTTACTGTTCGAGTCCAACACGCCGAGCAAGTCCGGGGGTGACGGCGAGTACGTCGTTGGTTCGATTCGTGTAACACCGGCGGTTGTTCCATGACGCGCGGCAGACGTCGCGCGGCCCGGTACGCGGTGCTGGCGGCGATCGTGACGTGGCTCCCGATCGTCATTCTGAGCATCGCCGCGCCCAGCGAGCCGTCCGGAGCAGCGCTGCTGCGCGATCAGATTGCCGCCGCCGTGCGCTGCCTCGTGTGCGTGCCGCTCTTCGTGCTCGCGAACGAGCTGTGCATGCCCCGGTTGTGGCGGATCATCGACATTTTCTCGAGAAGCGGCATCGTCGGCGACCGCGAGCGGTTCGACCGCGCCGCCGCGCGCGCGCGATACTCGATGGACTCGACATTCGGCAAGGTCGTTGCGGTGATCGCTGCATACATCGCGAGCGCTGCTGTTGGATTGGCTTTCCCGATGGAGCGTCTCGCCGATTGGCATGTCAACTCTTCAGCCGCGCTCGGGTTTTCTCCGGCGGGCTGGTGGCACGTCCTCGTCAGCCTGCCGGTGCTGTTCGCGCTGGCGTTTCATTGGATGTGGCGCATCGCCGCGTGGGGCATGCTCCTGTGCCGCATCGCGCGCTGCGATCTTCATCTGGTCGCGGCCCATCCCGACGGGAACGGCGGCATCGCGTTCGTCGGGCGGTCGGTCGGCGCGTTTGTTTCGGTCGGACTGGGCTTCTCCGCGATCGCGGCCGGGCGATCGGCGCAAGTCATCGCCGAGGCGGGCCGGTTGACGATGTCGCAAACGTATTTCGACGTCGGGTACGTAGTCGTGATCATCGCGCTCTTCGTTGCCCCGCTCCTGGTCTTCACGCCGGCGCTCGTCCTGACCGGCCGCCGCGGCAGCGTGATGTACGGCTCGTTCGCGCGCCGCATGGGGGCGGCGTTCGAGCAGAAGTGGCTGATCGACGAGAGTCGACCCATCGAAGATCGGGTATTCGGCGTCACGGATTTTTCCGCGATGACGGATCTTTATTCAATCACTTTAAATGCACGCAAGGTGCATGTCGTGCCGGTGAGCCGCCGGGATCTGATGTCGCTGGCGGTCGGCCTCGTGATTCCTTTCCTGCCGGTCGTCTTCCTCGTGGTGCCGGCGGCCACGATCCTGAAGCAGGTTGTCGGGCTGCTCTTCTGAGGGCAAGACGCATCCCCCGCCAGTGTCGAACGATCGATCCGTCGACCTGACGGGGGATGCGTCGCCCCGTTGCCCGCGTCTCTCTGGATTGCTATTGCGGCGGACTCACGACGACATACGTCGTCGTCGTACCGTCGAAGTACGGTTCGTACCACGTTCCCGAGCAGTTGTTGTAGGTGACGCCGTTGACGACGCTGGTCACGCAGCCGGACGGAAGCGCGTACCAGGTCGAGCCGATCGCCGCCGCCGTGATGGCCGCGCCGGCGACGACCGCCGCGCCGGCCGCGATCGGGTGATAACAGCAGCCGTGATAGCCGTCGCCCCAACCCCAATTGTTGTTGACGTCGACGTCGCTGATGTCGATCGGGCGGTTGCTGATGTCACCGCGCTTCACGTTCCCGTTGCCGATGTTGTTGCCGCCGCGCGCAATGTCGCCGGCCGCGGAGCCGACACGCCCACCGGCGCCACCGACACCGCCCGGTCGATTGACACCGCCGACTCCTCCGGCGCCACCGATGCCGCCGACTCCGCCGACTCCGCCGACGCCACCGACTCCGCCCGGACGGCCGATATTCGGCGTGCTCGGACGATTGCCGGCGGACGGCCGCGACATGCCGCCCGACGGGCGCGACATGCCGCCGCCGGACCTCGTCACGCTCGGCCGCGATGCGCCGCGCATCCCGCCGCCGCGCATCCCGCCGCCACCGCGCATGCCGCCGCCACCACCTCGCCGCTGGGCAAGCGCCGGCTCATACACCGCCACCCCGACCACCGCCGCCACCGACGCTGCCCACCATAGTTTCTTAATGAGTGAACTCATTTCGCTCCTCCCGTTGCCCCCAGCGCGCGAAGCTTCTCGGCATCGAGGAACTCGATGCGGTGGGCTCCGGCCGGCGGCGTGAAGGCAAATTCCTGATCGTTGAACGACGGCGCGAGATTCCACGTCCACACCGACGTATGCTGCGGCCGAGCGTCGTCCGTGGTCGTCGTCAACACGAGCTTGCGCGGCAGCGGATAGTCGCCGCTCTGAATCCAGAGCTGCCAATCGAGACCGTCTTGCCGAAACACGTACTGCTCGCACGTCGTGCCGTCGACGGAGCTGGGTCCCATGTCGGTCGCCGCTGTCAACTCCTTGAATCCCGACTCCGGCGTGCCCCAGCGGAAGAGATCGACGAGCGGCAGGTCGATGTTGTACTTGTCCGAGAGCCGGTCGGCCAGCTCGTTGATGGTGCCGGGCGCGTCTGTCTTCGCGTAGAAGTCGAGCTTCGGCGCCCACAACGTGAACGTCTTGCCGTCGTAGTAGAACACGCGCGGCTGACGTTCGCTCGCCACCTCCACGCGCATGCGATTCGGCCGTGACGCGAGCAGGTCGACGGTGTTCGTCGTCTGCACCTTCTCGCCGTCGAGTGAGACCTCTTCATCCGTGACGACGGCTTTGATCTGCACGGCCTTGAGCGTGCGCAGGTAGTTGCCCATCTTGTCGAGCGCCGCGACCGCGTCGGGGTCGACGACCGGGCTGGAATCGCCCGGCGCGAGAGTGCCCGCGGCATGGCGCGTGCGCGCGGCATCGCCACGCGCCGTGACCGCGGCGGCGCCCAGCGCCGCGGCGCCGGTCAGTCCGGCGGCGATCATCCAGATCCGCCTGTATGCCATGATTGTTCTCCTATAAAACTACTGGAATACCGTCGCGATTCGCGGACGCCGCTCACTCTACCGGTCGCTGTCTTGGAGGGAAGCTGGAGCGAGAGCGAGCGGGCGGCCGCGAGGCTGCGCGAACGGTCACCGCTGGTTGAGCGGATTCACCGTCGGCCCGGAGACGAGATACGGCGACTGCCGGAACATCTCGTCGACCGCCGCGTTGATCGTGCCCTGGCCGAACGAACCGTTGAGCTCTCCTGTCGCCACACCGGACCACGCGGACCGCACCGACTTCGTCACCGGCGTCACCGTCTTCGTCGGAATGAGATCGATGAGGAGCGTGCCGCGATCGAACGCCGTCACGCCGACCACCGCGGCCCACGGATACACGATGGTCCACGAGTTGTCGAACGAGGGATTGAACACCCACACGGGCGACGATCCCCACACCGCGAAGAACGGATAGCCGACCCACGCGTTGTAGTTCGTCGTGGCGGTCGCGCCGACCAGGACGATGAAATCCGGAATGACGGTGGACGACGGCGTCACCTGCGTGTAGCCGCGCGCCAGGAACGACGCGCGCACCTTGTCGAGCGTGGCACGATCGAACTGCCCCGTTACGGCGAGCGGCGTTCCGGTCGCCGGCACCAGATGCATGATGGTGTCCGGCATCGCGAACGTGTGCAGGACGGTGAAGTCAAACGCGGAATCCTTGAGCGTCGTGACGACGCCGTCCGGGGTGCCGCCCGGTCCGACGACGACGAGGTTGTTGTCATCGTCGCCGCACGCGCCAAGTGCGACCAGCGCGCCGCAGAGTGCAAGCGCGCGCCATGTCCGTCCGTGAACGTTGTGAACCTTCCCGATCATGCGGTCCTCCAGGAACTGCGTCTGTTGATGAACTGCTGATGAACTGCTGAGGTGCCTCACTTCGATGCAGAGCGGCGCTTGGCCGCTCGCGACAGAGTACGCGGGCGTCGGACGCGAGCCCCATCGGACCATGGTCGAATGCCGCGGGAACCGGCGTTCACGGCATTCTGTCTATGAACTCGCAGGCGGCCGGACGGCGCCTGCATCCCCGCAGCAGGACGAGGTGAGCTTATGTGGACGGAGGACAAAAGGGATCGGCTTCGCGGATCGTCGCTGATGTTCGTGTTTACGGTGCTGCTCGTGGTGTTGTTCGCCGCGTTTGCGGCCCACCTGAGCGCGCAGACGCCGCAGCCGTTGCCCGCAACAACGGTGACCGCACCGGCCAACTTCACGGAAGGCCAGGGCGCGAAGGTCAAGGGCCTGATCATCAGCCGCCGCGGTGACGATATGGTGATTCGCGACGAGGACGGTCACGTGGACGTGATCACGTTGACGGAAGGCACGCGCATCTCGTCGCCGTCGGGTTTGTTCAAGACGGAAAAGCAGCCGCGCGACGTGTCAAGCCTGCTGCCCGGTCTCATCGTCGAGGTGAAGGGCAACGGCGGCGACCGCGGCAATCTCGTGGCCGACAAGATCAGCTTCCACTCGAGCGCGCTGCGCGTCGCCCAGCAGGTCGCGGCAGGCACGGTGGCGCTCAGCATGCGCGTCGGCGCCAATGCCGACAGCATCGACAAGGTCGGCGGCAATCTCGAGGCCACCAAGGCGCGCATCGCCGACAGCCTCGCGGCGCTCGAGGCACGGGCGCGCGACAGTCTCGCCGCGATCAGCGTGCGCTTCGACGACATCGACAAGTACGACGTGCGCGACAGTATGATGGTGACGTTCGCGACCGCGAGCTCGACGCTGACCGACGACGACCGCCAGGCGCTCGACGCGGTCGCCGCGAAGGCGATGACCCAGGACGGCTACCTGATCGAGGTGACGGGCTATGCCGACGCCGTCGGACGCGCCTCGAGCAACCTGGAGTTGAGCGAACGCCGCGCCGAAGCGGTGGTCCACTATCTCGTGAAGGAACGGGGGATTCCGCTCCGCCGCCTGTTGAATCCGACCGGGTTCGGCGAGGACGATCCCGCGGCATCGAACGAGACGCCCGAAGGCCGCGCCCAGAACCGCCGGGCCCTGGTCAAGGTGCTCGTCAACCGCGCCCAGCGGTAGCGCCTAGCGGTAGCGCCTAGCGGTAGCGCCCCGTCACGGTCACACGGCAATGAGAGATCTCTATTGAGAGATTTCTCATTGCCTCCATTCCTCGAGTGTCGTATGCCTCACGTTCGACGCGCGGTCCGGTGCGCGAGTCTCGTCGCCGCGACCCTGGCGGCCGCCGGCGCCGCCCGCGCCCAAGCCAACATTCCACAGTTCCGCGGTGATTTCGGCATCCTGTCCGGTACGCTGCCGAAACCGGGATTCTATTCCAGCGCACTCTACTCGAGCTACGAGCCCGAGAATACGATCGCCGCCAACGAAACGGCGTTCTCGCATCTGCAGCCGCCCGTCAACGTCTTCTCGCTGCAACTCGGCTTCACCGTGCCCGCCGTGTGGGCCGCCGGCCAGTACGGCTTCTCGATCATCATCCCGTGGGCGGACCTCACGATCCCGACGCCCGACGCCAAGCCGGTGCGCAGCTGGGGTTTCAGCGACATCTATATACAGCCGATGAAGCTGGGCTGGACGTTTCCGTCGGCGGACGTCGTCGCCGGCTTCGGCGTCTACATGCCCACCGGCCGCTTTCACGACGGCGCGAACAACAACACCGGCTTCGGCATGTGGTCGTACGAGATGTCCGCCGGCAGCACGGTCTACCTCGGTTCCTCGCATCAATCCAGCGCCTCGGCGTTGGTCGCGTACCAGGTGCAGTCGCACGTCGAAGACACCGACAAGCGCGCGGGACAGGTGCTCACGGTCGAGGGCGGCGCGGGCCATACGCTCATCCGGCACTTCGGCCAGCTGGGCGTCGCCTACTACGCGATGTGGAAGCTCACGAACGACCAGAACTTCAACGTGTCGCCGCTCTTCGCCGGCAAGAATCGCATGTTCGGCGTGGGGCCCGAGATCACGATCCCCTTCCCGGCCCTGAGCGATGCGAACTCCGTCACGCTGCGCTATCTGGTCGAAGCGGGGTCGCACTCGGCCACGCAGGGAAACACGCTCTTCGTCGCCCTGACGATGGGCCGCCTGCCATAGCAGGTATTCGCATTTTGTAATATCCAAATTTTAATCATCGAGGATGGCGTATGCGTTCGACTTCCGCCGTCGCGCTCGCGCTCGCCGCGACCGCGCTTGGGTCCACCGCCTGCTTCCACTCGACTGAGCTCGCCGCCACCTGGCATGACCCGCATGCCACGCAAGTGAGCTTCCGTCGGGGCGTCGCGGTCTTCGTGACGCGCGACGAAGCGCTGCGGCGCACCGTCGAAGACAAGATCGCCGCGTCCTTCGCCAACGTCGTGCCGTCGTACACCGTGATGCCGGCGGCCGACAGCACGATCGGTCGCGACGAAGCGGCGGCACGGCTCCGCGCGGCCGGCTTCGACGGCGCCATCATGATGCGCGTCGCCGACGTCAGCGTGCGTCCCTCGTACGTCGACGGCACGTACTGGTACGATCGGCCGTACGGGTTTGGCGGCTACTGGAATTACGCCTGGGCGACGCCGTACGATCCCGGCTACGTGGTCGCCGATCGCGTGGTGACGATCGAGACGCAGATCTATTCACTGGCCGACGACCGCCTGATCTTCGCCGCGCGCAGCGAGACGACGAATCCCAGCTCGGCCGGCGCCCTCACCGCATCGGTCATTCGCCACATTCGCGACCGCCTGCGCAAGGACGGCTTGATGGCGAGCGGGGCGACCGCCCTCTGCTCGCCATCGTGCGCGTCCTCCGTCGTCACGGCTCCTTACTGATCCGATTCGGCGCGAACGCCGGGAGGATGCTCGAGACGCACGTCGACGCCGGCGCGCGATCGGGCTGTCCCAGGAACGACTCGATCACCACCGCCGCGCACGCCATCGCGATCGGTCGGCCGATCGCCACGTGGCCGACCATCGGAAACAACACTTGAAAGCTGTGCGCCAGCGAACGCGCCGCATCATCGGCGAAGCGGACCGGCGTCTGCGCATCGTACCCCGACGAGATGAGCAGCGCGGGCACGTCACTCGTGACGCGTGCAATCGCCTCGGGACCCGAGAAGGGAACGCCGAGCGCATCGCAGACCGTGCGATCGCCGACGAACGGTTCGCCCTGCGGGCGGTCGCCGCAGAAAGCGATGTACCGCACGAGCGGAACTCGCTCGCCATGACCTCCGGTGAGCGTCGGATCCGCGGCCGCGGCGACGAGCACACGCGCCGCGAGCGGCGAGCGCAGCGTATCGTAGCGGGCAAACTCCACGAGCACGGCCGGCGCTTGCGCGCGGATCGCCTCCCACGTCGACGCCATACCAATCACGCTGAGTATCGCGGCGCCGCGCGCGCCAAGCGTATGCCAGCCGCCGTTGTCCGGAAAGTTCGCCGTGCGCCGCAGCGCGCCAAGAGTGTCCGCGCCCAACCAGGCGACGGCCTTCGGCAAATCGGCGAAGTCGGCGGCGCAAGATTCATCCTGCTTGCAGTCTTCGACGAGTCGTGACACCACGTCGCGCCCCGCGTTGACGATGGTCGCCGAATCCAGGAGCGACACGGCGTTCGGCGGCGCCACGCCGTCGAGCACGATCGACTCCACCATGTCGCGGTGTCGGCGCACGAAGTGCAGCGCCTCGCGCGTTCCGTACGACGCACCGAGCAGCACGACGCGCGAGTAGCCGAGCGCGTGAATCACGTCAGTGATGTCCTCGATCGCCGCCAACGTCGTGAAGTTGTTGGCGACGACGCCGCGCTTGCGGAGGAACGTGGTGAGACGCGTGACCGTATCGCGCAGCGGGGCAACCGCCTCCTTTCGCGGATACCGTGCCTGGTACTCGACGCTGCTCAAATCGGGCGAGGCGCGATGACTGTCGGTCGTCACGCCGCGGCGATCGAACGCCACGATCGGTCGTTCGCGGAGCAGCATTTGACCCAGCGGTGTGTCGAGCAACGCCTGCTGCGCCGCGTCGATCGCCGATTCGCCCGGTCCGCCCGCCAGGAAGATGAGCGGTGTGCCGTGCGCCGTCGGCGACGCGTACACGACGACGGGCAATACGACCGCCTGCAACGCCGTGTTGTTTGGTGCCGCGCGGTCCTGCGGCACCGTGACGGTCCCACAGCGCGCGATCGCTCGCGTGGACTCGTCGAACTTGCCGTACGTCTCCGTGCACGGCAGTTCGGTGAACTTCGCCGCCCGTGTCACCTGTGTCGTCTGCGCGGCAACATGTGATGATGCGGCCGCCACGAGCATGGCGGCCATTCTCCCACCCCAACCTCTACCCATTTTCCACCTGCTGCGGAAGCCACTCTCAACCTCGCCGTCCGCGCGATTCGGCTGTATTGGCCCAAGAGCGAACGAGGCGCGCGGACGTCAGCGAACTTCGGCGTGGTTCGTCCGACGCGCGCGCTGCGCGGCGATCGAACGCGGGGCGGGTGCGGGTCCATTGGCGGACGTCGACGGCACCGCCGGCGACAGCGCGTTGATCAGCGCCTCGACCGCGATCGGTTTTACAAGATGTGAATCAAAACCGGCGTCGCGCGTGCGGGCGGCGTACTCGTCCGCCGTCCAGCCGGTCATGGCGACGAGACGGCAGTCGCGCGTGGCGACGTTCTCGCGCAATGCTCTCGCGACGCCGAACCCGTCGAGCACCGGCAGCGTCAGGTCGATCAGCGCCGCGGCGGGCGCGAACCAGCCGGCCACGCGGACGGCGTCTTCACCGTTCGTCGCAATCGCGACCTCGTAGCCGAACAAGCGCAGCAGCCGGCCGATGCTCGTCGCGGAATCGACGTGATCCTCCGCGATGAGCACGCGGATCCCGGCCGCGTTCATCGCGGGGGCCGTCATAAGGTTGCTCCGGGCACGGCGGCCTGACGGCGCACCAGCGTACGCCGCGGCGACTCCGCGGCGGCGCCGCGTGTGCCGTCGATGCCGACCAGCGTCACGCGTGTCGCCGGAAGATCGCGGCCCCACGGCGCGCCGCGTTTGAGCAGCCACCGCATACCAATTAGAGAAAACTCATGGCGATAATCCGGGACCTGTTCCAGGTACACTTCGCCGGCGGCCCGCAGCACGAATGACGGCATGCGGTTGACCCAGCGGCGAAACTCCTTCGAGTCGACCGGCTGTTCGCCAAGGAGGTACCAGCAGCGGCAATGTTCGCCGACCAGGCTCAGGCCTCCGCGACTCCGCGTCGGCACGTACGCCGCATGCCACTCGGCTACGACGGCGCGATCGTCGAGCGCGGTACTTCCCGCGACGTCGAGCAGCAGCGGCAACGCGACTTTTCCTTCCGCGGCCCAGACGAATCGCGCTTGCGGCGCGAAGGACGCGATCATGCGTTGCGCACCCGTCGTCGTTTCCTTTCCGGCCAGATCCGTTTTGTTGAGCACGACGAGATCCGCCAGGCGAAGACTCGTCGTCCAGGTCTCCGACGCCGCGCGGTCGCCGTCGATGCTCGCCGCCGCGCTCGCGTCGACGACGGTGACGAGTCCGTCGGGCCGATAGCCGGGCATGTATCCGTACCCGCCCAGCTTGCGCGGATTGGAATCGGCCGCCTCGACGATGACGTGATCGGGCGGCGCCTCGCGCCGCGCGAGCATCGCCAGCGTTGCCGTGGGATCGTCCGTCGCGATCGCCATCGAGCCGTTCGGCCACATGGCGACCGGTCCATCGCGGCGAACGTCGGACGCGCCTGGGAGCAACGCGCCCAAGTCGCGCGTGATGGCGACGACTCGCTGCCCGCTTGCGGTCAGCATTGCATGGCGAACGACGGCGCTCTTTCCCGCGCCCGGTCGTCCGTCGATGACTGTCAATGGGATCGAGCGCTTGCGCTCATGGCCGTATTCGATGACTCGCATCAGAGACCTCGACCGTGGTGGGAGCGCCGAATTCGGGCGCGTTGGTCATCATGGCCCGCGCCGGCGCACACCCACCATTGGGCCAAGAGCCAATGCGTGCGACCACTCGTGCGGATGCACGATCTCCAGTGTGCAAAGCCCGAATGCGTTTACCTCCGAGGAAGGCGAGCAGGAGCTCGAGCGCGTCGCGCGACTCATCGTCGCCGGTGAGCTCGTCGCTGCCGTCGCGCACGATTTGCGGCAACCGCTCACGGCGATGGAGATGAATGTCTCAGCCGCGCTGCGATTGATCGCGGCGGACGGCGTCGCCGCGTCGGCCGTCGCGGGCGAGATCGTCGATGCATTGCGCGACGCGCTCGCCGAACAAGGCCGCATGCGCGCGGCTCTTCAGGTGCTCGAGGATCTGGCGCGCCATCGCGAGCCGGCGTTCGGGTCCGTCAATCTCGTGCCGCTCGTTCACGACGTTCTGCGCCTGGTCGCCAGCGAGGCCTCGGCGCGTCACATCGCCATCGACGTCGTCGCGCCGCCGAACCTGCCGCCGATCCGCGCCGACGAAACACTCGTTCGACAGGCGCTGCTCAATCTGCTCATCAACGCGATCGAGTGCACCACGGCCGGCGATCGACCCAACGGTCCGATCACTGTATCCGCGAGCACGGCCGGCACGCGCGGCGTGGAGCTCACCGTCATGCACTTTGGCGGGTGGCGGCAGTCCGCGTCCGGCACGGACTGGGCGCTCGCGTTGGCCCACGCTGTCACCGATGCGCACGGCACATCGATCGCCCTCGGCGGCTCACCGCTCGCCGGCGTCACGGCCACCATCGTCTGGCCCCTCGACGTGATCCCCAGCGATACTGGCGACTAGATCCTACTCCGGTGTCTCCTTCGTCCTTCACACTCGAATCGAACCCGTCGCTGATCGTCGTCATCGACGACGATGCCGGCGTGTGCCGCGCGTTGTCGCGACTGCTCGTCGCCAGCGGCTATCGCGTACAGACGTACGAGAATCCCGCCGACGCGCTCGACGACGCCGAGGAGATCGAGCCCGCATGCATCGTCGCCGACATTCGAATGCCGGAGCTCGATGGCATCACGTTGGCGCAGGAGATGCGCGCGCACGGCGTGACCGCGCCGATCATCTTCATGACGGCGACGGGCGACGTCGAAACCGTCGTGCGCGCGATGAAGCAGCACGCGGCCGACCTGCTTCCCAAGCCGTTCACGGCCGAGGCGCTGCTCGCCGCCGTCACTCGCGCGATCGAGCTCGCGCATCGCACCGACGACGAACATCGCGCGCTGATCGACCTGTGGCGGCGCGCGGGACGACTCACGCGGCGCGAGGCGGAGGTATGCGCCCTCGTGGCGTGCGGCTCGCCGAACAAGATGGTCGCGGCGCGCATCGGCACGACGGAAAAAACCGTGAAAGTGCATCGCAGCCGCGTCATGTCCAAGCTCGCGGCTGGATCGCTGGCCGAGCTCGTACGCATGGTGGATCGCCTGCTCGCGGACGAAGCCACGACGATGATTCGGCTCGACGGTACGGAGCGCACTCGGCCTCCGAGCGTCGACATCATCCTGAGCGTTCTCAAGCGCGCGCGCACGACGAACGGGACGAATGGGATGAACGGAACGAACGTCGCCAACACGATCGGCACGGGGTTCACGCCGGTGGACTCGAAGCCGCCGTTGGTAGAACAGCGTACGACTCTCCTGCGATAGACCATCGGGCAATGCTGGCCGACTCGCGCTCTCCGGTAGGATGCACGCAGCCACCCTACAGGAGGCAGCCCGAATGCTTGCGACGAAGCATGATTGGCCGATCGACGTGACGGAGCTCAAGCCTGCCCTCGAGCTCGCGCTGGCCATTGCACGAGCCGATATGGGTTTTCTCATGCTACACGATGACACGGTCGGTGCGCTTTTCCCGGTGCTCAGCCATGGTCTCGACGACACCAAGTGCCAGCTCTTCGGCTCACCGCGCCCGGGGGTCGGCGCGTTCGGCCGCGCACTGGCCGAGCATCAGTTCGTTCGCCTGCGCCACCCGTGGGACGAGGGCGAGTCGTTGAACGACGCGGCCCGTTCGCTCGGCTTCAACGCCATCGGCGTGCTGCCCTTCTTCCGGCTCGACGGCGGCTTGCTCGGCGCGTTCGGACTGTTGTTTCGGAAACGTGTCCGGTCGCGGCAGCGCATGATGGAGCTCGAGCGGTTCTGCGCCGACGTCGTCGGAGTCGCCGTCATGCACGCGGCCGAACAAACACGTGCCGAGCGACTGCGCGATCGCATGGCGCAGGCGACCGACGCGAAGATTCAATTTCTCGCGAAGATGAGCCATGAGCTGCGGACACCGCTCCAGTCCATCACGGGCTACGTCGAGCTGTTGCGGGCCGAGACGTCGCATCCGCTCACGCCGGAGCAGCGCCACATGCTCGAGCGTATCACCGAGAGTGAGCACATCCTCGTTCGCATCATCGACGATGTGATCACCATCTCGCGCCTCGAGGCGGGCCGCGTGGCGTACAACATCGGGCCGGTGAGCGCGCTCGAGGCCCTGCGCGCGGTGCAGATCGTGGTCGAGCCGCTCGGGACCCAGCACGGCATCACCGTTCACATCGAGCCACACGCGCCCGGGTTGCTCGCGAGCGCCGACGCGGACAAGCTGAAACAGATCCTCGTGAACCTCGCCGCCAACGCGATCAAGTTCACGAAGCCGCCCGGTAAAGTGACGCTGAGCTGTTGCACCGAAGGCGACGTCGTGCGCTTCGACGTCACGGACACGGGGCCCGGGATCGAACGCGAAAAGCTGCAGAAGATCTTCGAGCCCTACGTGCAGGTCGGCGCGCCCGTGATCGATGCCTATGGCGGATCGGGCCTTGGCCTGACCATCAGCCGCGAGTTCGCCACGGCGATGAAGGGCGAGCTCTCGGCGACCAGCGACGTCGCGCGCGGCTCGGTGTTCACGCTTCGCTTGCCGCGCCACATCCGGCTGACCGACCGACGCGAAGCGCCCACGAGACGGCCGACGCACACGAGCCACGTGTCGACCGACGGAAACGGCTCACCGATGTTGTAGGACTTTGATCCACTAGGCCCCGCCCGGCTGACGCCGCTTCTTGGTGCCCAACGCCGACCGGAACTGGTCCATGACACTGGAACTCACCATGCCGCTTGCCCCATATCGCATCGATACCGAGATCGCGACGCTTTCGCCCGAGGCGCCGTTGATCCTCGTGGCCGACGATCACGCCGACAGCCGCTACATCGCGCGCATCGTCCTCGAGAACGCGGGCTTTCGCGTCGTCGAGGCGCGCACCGGGCGCGAGGCGCTCGTCATCGCGCAAGTCGAGCGGCCCGACGCGATCATGCTCGACATCGTGATGCCCGAGCTCACCGGCTGGGAAGTCGCACGGGCGATTCGCGCCGACCACACGACGCCGCGCCCCGCGATCATCGCCGTGACGGCGTTGTCAGGCCTCGCCGATCACGAGATGTCGCTGGCGGCAGGATGCGACGAGATGCTCGTGAAGCCGGTGCATCCGCGCTCGCTCGTACGCGTGGTGCGCCGTTATGTCCAGGCGCGCGCGGTCGATCGCTCCGCGGGCTGACCATCGAGCCGGTCGACCAAGCGAACCAGCTCGGCGACCGACTTGGCGGCCATCTTCGCCATGGCGCGCCCGCGATGCACCTTGACGGTCTTCTCCGTCGTTCCGAGCGCGGCGGCGATCTGCTTGTTGAGCTGACCCTGCACGACGTGGCGCACGACTTCCCGCTCGCGCGGCGTGAGCGACAGCCAGCGCGTTTGCACCACCTGGTCGCTTCCATTCGCCTGATTCCGCGCGAGGTCGAGCGCCCGCTCGAGTGAAGCGAGGAGCGTGGCCTCGTCGCACGGCTTCTCGAGGAAATCGACCGCGCCGGCGCGAATGGCGCGCACGGACGTCGGCACGTCGGCGTGTCCCGAGAGAAACACCATCGGCAGCATGTAGCCGCGATCGTGCAGTTGGTCGATCAGCGAGAGCCCGTCGGTGCCCGGCATGCAGAGATCGAGGAGGAGTGCGTCGGGGACGTCGGTCTTCACCGCGGCGAGAAACTCGTCGGCGGACTCGAACGTCGAGACGTCGTATCCGCAGGCGACGAGCATGCGCGAGAGTGAGCGCAGGACCGCGTCGTCGTCATCGACGATGCCGAGCCGCCACGGGCGGGACGAGACTGGATAAGGGGATGTCATGGAACGTCTCCGCGCTGTTCCAGCGATGTCGGACATGCATTTGACATCTTGAATACTAGTACTGGAACAACCGCTCGGTCGAAGTGAGAAGTGCGCACCGGCAGCGGTGTGGCGCGCGTCTCGGCGCTCGCGGCGCTTGGACGGGGAGGAAACAATAGGTTCCGGAACCGATGCTGGACAAGAGCCTTGGACCAAGGTCCAACGCGGCGCGTTCGGAGTCACGGCGCGCGCGGCTCGTCATCTCATGGCGGCCTAACCGGGACGAGTAACCGGCTTCACGGGAGTTTGACGCGCCTCGTCTCGGACCCATTACGATACGGCGCATGACTCCAGATCGCCTCGCTCCCTATCGGAACTATCGGTTCATCGTGTTCGTCGAGGGCCGTGCCGTCGCCGGCGTGAGCAGGGTCAGCGGGCTGACGAATTCTTCGGACGAGAAAAACGCGCCGGCACCGTCCGTCACGCTCGAACGGGGCGTTTCATACGACGTGGCATTTATTCAGTGGCTGAATAAGGTGTGGGATTACTCGAACTCCAATTCGACGCGCGACTCGCCGGCCGGCAGCTTCGTGAAGGAAATCGGCATCACGGTTTACAACGAGGCTGGTCAACCCGTTGTCGGATACATCGTTCATCGGTGCTGGCCGTCGGAGTTCAGGAGCATGCCGGAGCTCGACGGTGTCGGCAATGCCGTCGTGATCGAGGTGGCGGTGCTACAGAATGAAGGATGGGAGCGAGACGCGAGCGTCGGCGAGCCGACGGAGCCGACGTACACGTTGCCCGGGTGAAAGCGCTTCTCAGTGAAGAGCGCGGCACCAGTCGACGATCGCCGACGCTTCCACAGAAGCCGTTCACCCGGCCGCCGCCAAGGGTCTGGCGCGAAAAACTAAACTATCGAAGCCGCTAAACTCATCTCCCCCGCGTATTCCGCCCACACCCCATCCGCTCGTTGCTCGAACCTCACCGGCGCGTACGCAGCCTCGGGCTCGTCGAGCGGAAACCGCTCGACCAGAGGCGTGAGCATCAACACGCTGCCAGGTACGCCGCCCGTCGGCGCGGCCAACGGCTCATCGCCCCATGCACGCCTGTTGCGGCGAGCGGCGCGAACGTGCCAGGCGAGCGTCTCATAGCGGAAAATGCCCTCGAATAACATTCCCTGCTCGAACGTCGCGAAAGTCACGAACGTCATGTCGTTCGCGCGTACAACGACCGACGCGGGATCGCGCATGGCCTCTTCATACGAGTCGCGACCGTGCGCCACGATCGCCGACGCAAGCATCCCCACGTCGAACCACGTGGGCACGATCAATCGTGGTTCGCGCGTTCCCAGAAAGTGCGGCTCGAGCCGGGCGCCGAGTGCGGCGATGAGCAACCGGAAGGTTCGCTCGTGCGCGTTGCGCTCGGCGGCGGTGAAGCGTGCGCGCACCCGCTTCACGGTCGTCGCGAGATACGACCAGTCGTCTCTCGCGGGCAGAACCTCGGGAAAAAAATTGCTCCAGAACTTGTCGACGCCGTCATCCGCCGGCGCTATACCCGCGTGCGCCGCGTCGAGCACCGGCGCGCGGCGCCGCCAATAGATCTCGTCCCACGCGAAAAATTCCGGCGTGGGATACGAGGTGTCGGAACGCGACGCGAGGCTCATCGGTGGAACGAGCACACCCGCATCCTCGCACTGCCACCAACGTCCCCGCGCGCGATCTTCAGGCGCCGCCGCGGTAAAGCTGCGAACGCGAATGCGAACGAACCGAGGCGCGCCGCCGGCGAACGCCGACAATTGCGACGGCTCGGCGAATCGTGTTGCGACCGGCGAATTGGGCTCGAGCAGTCGCGTGGCCAGACGCTCGAGCGTCGTCACGCGATCGAATCGATAGCGATGACCCGACGAGATCAACGGTCCGACGAAGCCGCTGTGCGAGAGACCGCCGCCCTCGTAAAAGATGCCGTGATCCATGCGCGGAAAGCGTGGCGCGAAGAACCTCGGCCGCGACAATTCGTCGCACTGCTGGTAGGGCGTGCGGAGCACCACCCATTGTTCGCCGTCGTCGCTGCCTTCGATCACCGGCAGCCAGCGGAGCGGCGGCCCGATGCGTGGTGGAAAGATGCCGTAGCCGTGCACGACGCGGAACGGCGACAGCGCGCGATAGAACGCCGCGACCCAGCGGATCGCTCGCGACGGAATGGCATGCCAGCCCGGCCAGTTCAGCCAGTTGCGCGTGACCCAGTTGTTGACGAGGAGTGACAGCACCCAACCGACGGCGAGGAACGCGATGATGATCGTCGCGCCCGTTGCCGCCGGATGGTGCACATCGAGCAGCGGACGATCGAACAGCGACGCGTGCGCGTCGAGCAGCGGCACGCAGAGCACGATTATGAGAACGTTGAAGTAGCCGTAATTGCCGGTCAGCTGAATGCCCACCATCAGGCTCGCGATGATCCCCGCGGCGGCCAATCGCGGCAGTGGCCCCGCGAAGATGAGGAAGGGCGCCACGAGCTCGCCCAGCGCCATGTACGCCAGCGCCGCGCGATGCACCCACGCCGGCAAGTGGAACGCGAAATACCCGGCCGGCGTCGGGAGTGGTTGCGCGAGCATGTAGCTCTTGAGATACACCGGATCGCGCGAGGCCTCGCGAGTGAATTTTGTTTTGCCGAAGCCGAAGAGAATGCGCGCCACGAGGAAGCGACACGCCCACGCGACGACCGGAAGCGGCGCATGTGCAATCTCTAACGACGGCAACGGTGTGAGCGCGGGCAGCATCAGCGCGAGGAAGCCCGCTTCGAAGAGCGCGCACTCCCACGGAAAGGCCATGTCGTATGCGGTGTCGAACGACAAGAGCACCAACCAGCACGCCACGAGCGCGGCACGCGACTCGATGCCGGCCATCACGGCGAGCGATGCCAGCACACCGGCGCCGAGGAGGAGACGTTGCCGCCGGTCGCTGGCGCCGAGCCAGAGGAGTGTCGGAAACCAGACGAAGCGCCGCCAGCTCGGGAAATCCTGGCGGATGCGAGACAGGAGCGGCGCGATTGGCAACACGCCGCGCGCGCCGATCGACGCGGGGGCGTCAAGGGAGAGCGACGCGAACGCGAGGAGATAGACGAGGCCGAGGAGTCGGAGGAAGACGCCCCAGATGAGCGTCGGCGGGAAATGCATGGCGCGCAAAGTACAGGACGACGCGGAGTGCGGCTACGTGGCGGGCGGCGTCGTAAGGAACTTTTCGCGCGCGGCTTTGAATCGAGACAGTGTTGTCGTGATTCGCGGTACGCGCGTATTTGCCGCGCTCGCGTGAGGCAGCGCGTAAATCGGGACGCTGCCGCATCATAGCTCGCGCGCTTCGAATGCTGATGGAATGGCGCTCGACATGCGATTGCGGCGTGCGTCACCCTACCCGCGACTCACCCGTTCTTGGAGATCATATCGTGTTTCTCGCGTTCACTTCCGGTAACGGCCGGCTGCGCGTCGTCGCCACGGCTACGCTGCTTGCGACGCTCGCTGCGTGCGCCGATTCATCGACCTCGCCCTCTTCGTCCGTTGGCTCACACGCTCCCGCGGCGTTCGCGAAGGGATTACCGGGTGGTGGCAGCGGCGGCGGTGGTGGCGGCGTTCCTGGTGGCGGTGGCGG